>NZ_VOZV01000012.1:0-82942 GCF_013419565.1 Acinetobacter sp. YH12072
TCAGGCATTTAGTTGAAAATATGTTTTGTAGATTAAAGCAATTTAGAGGAATAGCTACTCGATATGACAAGCTCAAAAGAAATTATCAAAGTTCTGTTGCCTTAGCCTGTATATTTTTATGGCTACCGTTATAGGGTTAATTATGAACAGTAAGTGTCAACAGACCCTAGTTTCATTTAAATAGAAATTCATAAGTTGACGAACCATACCGGCATGCATATGAAGTTCAGGCTCTTCAATAAAGAAAGCATGTACGGCATCATTTTTTATGAAAGCTTCATAAGTTAAAATGATAACTTGTTGTAAACCATCACCTAATTGAGAAATAGGAAATTGTCTGTCATTACCTATTTTGATATTCACAACATCTTGGTCATGTTTAGGTATTAGAGAAATTGGATCGTTATCAAAAAAATATTGACTTAATTTTGCTTCATAATTTTTAATTAAATCACGTTGTTCAGGTTCACCTAATAGATGAATTTTAAGTTCATGGTATAGACATTCACCTGTAATAATATTTTGGGAAGTAAATTTACTTAAATTGGTGAAATAATCTTTTTTAGCACGTTCTATGTAGGGCTGCTTATTTTCTAAGTCTGTTACAGGACGCATACCACGTAGAATAGGAATATAGAATTTTTCTTTGAAAAAACCAGAGATAATTTTTAAATCTTCATCATTAAGTTCAAATAAACTATAATTATCTAAATAATTATGTATTTTTGAATTTCTTTCTAGATGCCCCTTTATGGAAGAATTAAGGTAAATCAATTGATCAACTCTTTTTTCAGAAAGATTTTTAATTAAATCTTTGTATAAAGATTTAATGTCTGAATGAGTTGTACTGTATCCCAAAACATCATCTATTTGAGGAAGTTTATTTTTTAAAATTATTAAATTCTTTAATAGTTCTTTATATTTATATATTCCACATGGATAGTTATTTACGAAAAGACTTCTAAGAAACCTACTTTTTCCAGAATTATTTTTTCCAATAAAAAAATTCAACCGTTTAACTTCTACAACTTCAGAATAATCTGCAGCATTATCAGAACTATAATTCTCTATATTTTCAGCCCAATAATATAATTTTTCTGTCATAAAAAAGCCCCTGAATTATGGAGGCTAATTTATCAGTAATGGTACACTTTTAAAACTTTTTCAAAGCCTCATAGACTTACTTTTTCAATTTCACCAACTCCACTCTACGATTTTTCGCCTTACCATCTTCATTCGCATTATCTGCAACAGGCTGCGTATCCCCGAAACCTTTAGAGGTTAAACGGCTGCTTTCAATACCCGCTTTGGTCAGGGCAGCAACCACGCTTTGCGCACGTTGATCAGACAGCTTTAAGTTATGTGTTTCATCACCGGTATTGTCGGTATGACCATAAATGCCCAGTTTTAAATCCGGATTGTCTTTTAATAAAGCAATAATTTGCTCAATTTGCGCTTGCGAGTCCGGCAATATCTCCGCTTTATCCGTTGCAAAGTTAATTTGTACACTGACTTTATTGTCCTGATCCAGACTTTGTTTTAGCGCATCTGAGGTGAGCGCTTTGGCAGTCACATTTAAAGGTTTGGATTCAGCCACCATCAGCGAAATATAGTTGCCAGATTGGGTTAGCTGGAACCATGCAGACTTATTTTCCTGGCGAACTACATAAGTCTTGGTCGGGTAGTTAAAAATATCACCCAGGCCAGCATAATATTGCACCTGAAAATCCTTCGGAATTTTCTCGATGATGTCTTTGGGAATCTGGCTATTGGCAATTTCTACACCACCCAAATCCTTGATCACACTCTCCAGATTACGCTGAATTTCTAAAAAATTGCCTTCTTTATATTCCGGCTTCGAGGTAATGCCTGAGCTGAATAATTGTCCTTCGACCCATTCCAGTTGCTGTCCTGTCCAGAATGGAACACGCTCAAAATTGCGCTGTTCAGTATTTTGATAGATATAACCGTCTGGCAGGGCAATATAAGGAAAGTCACCGAGTGTTGCTGTGCTCAGAGGGATTTTATTCAGGTCAAAAGTTTGTGTTTGTGCCGTTTCGGCAGCTTGCGTGGTGTCTTCCTGCTGGATTTCGGTTTTGGAGGTTTCTGCTTGCTCGGTTTTGCTACATGCCGCAAAAATAAAAGGCGTACAAAGAATGGCAGTACGAAGGAGAGTGGCAGTCTTCATTAAATTTCCTTATTGTTCGGCATTTTTATGGAATTTATTGTATAGAAATTAGCTTGTAGTGCAAATTTTAATCGAACCCTAAATCTAAATGGTTTTAGCATCCAAAATTAAGGCTACAGGAGGGTAAGGGGTGAAGATTTCATTACCGAAAACTGTACCATGAAACCCCATTTGATATCGTTTTGGTGCAAGTTTGATCACTCTTGGCGCATAAATATTTCAGACACATTTTGTAGCATTTATTAAGTTTCAACTCACTGTTTTAAAAAACTTTTTAAATAATAAAAAACTCTTTATATTTGGCATATTTTCTGCTTTTATTTATATACCGAATTAAAAGAGGAGAGCATATTACTTGAAGAACCAGACGCAATTCTCGATCAATCCATCATGTCTAAAAATAATTACAGTACATGATTAATTTAACGACCTCTTGGTGAATTAATTCACTCATTTTGATTCCAAATAAGCCCCATAATCGTTGATGGGGCTTTTTTTGAGCTGAATTTCTGTCTTTTCTCCTCCTAATTAGCAAATTCCCCGACCTAAAACTGGCACGCTTTCTGCATTTCCTAAAGTAATACGAAATTTACATTCAGTAATACCGAGGAGATGCGCATGAATAATCAAAGTAAAAAAGCCAAGCTGCATCCATTTGCCCAATTTTTAATTGAACTGCTCAGCGTTCGCGCCGGGCTTTATGTCAAACAAGATTCACTCAAGGAAAGCAGACGTGTCTAAACCAAAATTGGCACGAATCAGTATCACCGTGCCGGAAACCACCTTACAGGCCATGGACCAGAAAATTGTCGAGCAACATTATGAAAGCCGCTCGCAGGCCATTGTCGACATGATTAATCGCCACCTGATTGATGAACTAGTTTCTCGTGATGAAGTCATGGTCGGCACACTGACCCTGGTTTATGACGTCAGCCTGAAACCGTTACGTTCCCAGCTGGTCGATTTGCAACAGCAATATCTGGAACAGGTGATCAGCTCGCTGCATATCCAGCTGGATGATCAGAAAGTCCTGCAAGTCATGCTGATGCAGGGCGTGAGCAGTGATTTAAAAGAAATTAGCGAACAATTTATTGCATTAAAAGGGGTGCTCAAAGGACACCTGGAACTGATGGATGCCGTGATGCCTCCCATTCCCCAAAATACCAATAAAGGAGTATTGTCATGAATACTTTATGGACAATTCAAGACTGGCAGAACGCCTACCAACAGCAGCAGATTCAGTTACAGGACCTGATCGATTATGTTGCATCATTTCATAATGATGATCATGCCTGGATTTCAATTGCATCTGCAGAACAATTACAAGCACAAATTGATGCCTTAACAGGAAAATCACCAGCCGAATTGCCACTCTACGGCATTCCATTCGCAGTCAAAGACAATATTGATGTTGCCGGTTTTTACACCACTGCAGCCTGTAAAGAAGCATCTTATCTCGCAACCAGCGATGCGACGGTGGTGGCTAAATTAAAAGCAGCAGGTGCAGTTGTCGTAGGTAAAACCAATCTGGATCAGTTTGCAACTGGTTTAGTTGGAGTACGTTCACCTTACGGTGCAGTAAAAAACAGCTTTAATCCGGAATATATCAGTGGCGGTTCAAGTTCGGGTTCATCTGTAGCCGTGGCCAATGGTCAGGTGCCCTTTAGCTTAGGCACGGATACCGCTGGCTCCGGTCGTGTACCAGCTGGACATAACAATATTGTCGGCTTAAAACCCACCAAAGGCTGGTTTTCTACCACAGGTCTGGTGCCAGCGTGCCGCACTATTGATGTGATTTCAGTCTTTGCCTTGACTATTGATGATGCCTGGCAAGTTGCGCAGATTATGCAAGGCTATGACGCGACAGATGAATATTCCCGCCAACATCCAGCCAATGTACCAACCCAATTTTCCAAAGGCAAAATTGCCATTCCGGCACAACTGGAATTCTATGGCGATGCTGAAACTGAAAAAGCCTTTGAATTGGCAATTACTCGTGTAAAACAGCTGGGTTATGCAGTTGAAGCCATTGATTTCAGCATTTTCAATCAGCTGGCTTCAGCACTGTATAACAAGGCTTGGGTAGCAGAACGAACCAACGCTGTTGAAAAACTGGTTTCTCGTGAGGTGACCCATCCGGTGATCAACCAGATCATCAGTCAGGCAGACAACTTTAATGCTGTCGATATGATGCAGGCGGAATATGAACGAGCGCAATTGGCTCGTCAGATCAATCTGGCGCTGGCAGACTTTGATGCCTTGATGGTGCCAACGGCTCCAACCATCTACAAGATTGCTGATGTGGAAGCGGATCCATTAGTCAAAAACAGCCACATGGGCGCTTATACCAACTTTGTGAATTTTGCGGATTTATCGGCTTTGGCACTGCCTAATGCAATTCGTGCTGATGGTTTGCCAAGTGGGGTGACCTTTATTGCACCCGCCTGGATGGATCAGGCACTGGCGAACTTTGGTCAGAGCTGGCAGCAGGCAACAGCTTTAACACTGGGCACTTCGCAAAAAACTTATGAACAAACAAGCCAGATTCAGTCACAGCATGCAGTAAAACTGGCAGTCGTCGGTGCGCATCTGACTGGTATGCCATTGAACTTCCAGCTCACCACACGTGGTGGCACTTTAGTGCAAAAAACCAAAACCGCAGCCAGCTACAAACTGTTTGCACTGAAAAATACCACACCACCAAAACCAGGTTTGCAGCATCACAGTAAAGGTCAAGAAATCGAAGTGGAAGTTTGGGAGATTCCGTTTGCCAACTTTGGTCAGATCGTGGCAGAAGTTCCGGCACCGCTGGGCATTGGCAATGTACAGCTGGCAGATGGCAGCTGGGTTAAAGGTTTTATCTGCGAAGGCTATGCGCTTGAAGATGCAATTGACATCAGTCATTTCGGCGGTTGGCGTGAATTTATCAAATCAAAACAACTTTCAAATACGCGTTTTAAATGTAATTGCATAGGGGAAATCGCACAATGATCAAAAAAGCTACTCTGGCAGCATCGGTTTGCGGTGCCATTTTATTCAGTGGTTGTGACAATACGGCGAAAGTTCCAGAATCCTCTGGTCAGGCCAAAGGCAATGTAAATACTCAGCCGATTCGTATCGGCTATAGCGACTGGCCAGGTTGGGTGGCTTGGCAAGTGGCGATTGAAAAAGGCTGGTTAAAAGAAGCAGGTGTGAATGCAGATTTTAAATGGTTTGACTATTCTGCTTCATTGTCTGCCTTTGCAGCAAATCAGCTGGATGCAGTCATGGTAACCAATGGTGATAATCTGGTGACTGGCTCTGGTGGTACTAAAGGCATGATGATTCTGGCGACGGATTATTCAGCTGGAAATGACGTGATTATTGCCAAGAATGGCATTAATTCGATTCAGGATTTACGCGGTAAAACTGTTGCCACTGAAAAAGGTCTGGTCGATCACTTGCTGCTATCGACTGCTCTGGATGATGCAAAGGTTAAACTGAATGAAGTGAAACTGGTCAATACCATGACCAATGAACTGCCACAGGTCTTTGCAACAGCGGATATTGATGCGATTGCGGTATGGCAGCCAGTCGCGAATCAGGCCTTATCTGCGGTTGCTGGTTCAAAAATTATTTTCAGCTCTAAAGATAAAGCTGGTCTGATTTACGACACCTTGACCGTGAATCCTGCGCATCTGGAAGCCAATAAAGAGCAATGGAAAAAGGTCATTCAAGTTTGGGATAAAACTGTTAAATATATCAATGACCCGGCAACACGTGCAGATGCTGTAGAAATCATGTCGAAACGTGTCGGTGTTGATGCTAAAGCCTATATGCAGTTTGTAGATGGTACCCATTTGCTGGATCTGGAAGCGAACAAAAAAGTCTTTACCAAAGGTGAGGGTTTCGATTCGATCTATGGTTCAAGCTATCACGTCAACAAGTTTAACGTCACTAATGGCATTTATAGCACTGAAATGAATGTGGATAGTGTGATTGTTCCAACGCTGGTACAAGAGCTGAAATAAGTCGAAATCCAAACAATAAAAAATCCCCAGTTTCGGGGATTTTTTATTGTTAGATGTGTAAATATCTTTTATAAATCGAAAAATGATCATTAATATTCAAATTTAATGGATATTGAAAGTTTCTTCTCCCTCTGGGATGAGAAGCATAGCTTTGCAAGAGGATGAGGGTATTTATTAGAGAGAACCTCTCCCTGAGGAGCATGCTCCGCAAGTCTCCTACAAGGAGAGGGAATTTACTTCTTAGTAATTAAAAAATGACTGATGAAAAACACTAATATTAAGAAATTAAAGTTCAATACTTTTGGAAAAGACATTAATAAAAATAATTCCCACAATCATGAATGACAGACCAATCAGTGCCGGAATATCCAGAAGCTGCTTGAACACCAGCAGTCCCACTGTAGAAATCAGGATAATACCTGCACCGGACCAGATGGCATAAGCAATGCCCATTGGGATGGTTTTCATGGCCATGGAAAGAAAGAAAATGGCAATCGCATAGCCAACAAAGGTGGTGATTGAAGGCCAGAGTACGCTAAAGCCATTGGAGGCCTTTAGTGCAGAAGTCGCGATGACTTCTGCAATAATAGCAACGGATAGATATAAAAAAGCCATATTCCTCCTTATAACACCCGTTCTGCATGATGCAGCAGGTGATTCTGTTCTTTGCTCATCCACTGTTCAGCTTCTGTAGTCGTGCTAGTCTTGTGCTGAAACTCATATTCAGGTTGGTAGATATCAATCTTAAAAATCAGGTCAATTGCACGACCATCCAGAACCACATGCTGGACCAGACGGGTTGCATCCAGAATTTCAAAATTGTCCAGATCAAAGGCGTTGCCTGTTTCACCGGTACGGGTGCTGTAGGTTTTACTTAAACCTTGGGTGCCAATAGAGACTTCAAAGCTTTGTAATAGATCAAATGAAGTAGTATCGGCTGACTTGATATCTAGTTCTGCAACTTGAGATTGCATCTCTGGCAAACGGGTCAGGGCATAGGCAATATGATCATCACAGATGATCAGACCGCCATCCATTTGCAGTTTTGCACCTGATTGGACATCTACCGCAGATTCTAAGCGTAGGCCTAAGAACAGCCCTTTCTTCACTTGCTGACGCCAGTCTTCGACATAGACATTGCTTGGTGAAAATTCCAGAATGCAGTTACCAATCGCATGTAGTTTGGCCGGTTCAGGCCACTGCACATGATTTTGATAATTGGCGTAGTCTTCAACTTCCCATGACAAGAGCTGCGTTGCATCATCCCATACCGTATTGCCAATCCAGCCCTGACGTTCTGTCACTGGTGTGTCATTCTGACTTTTCAGGCGTAGATCAATAGTAAAGCTGCGTGACTGGAACCAGTACACAATGGTGTTTTGATCGGTCAGGCCATTAAAGAAACTGATGCTTTTCCTGCGAAATGCCCCATATAAAAAGCTCGGAACTACTTCAGGTTGAGTAGTTGTTGGCGTTAATTTTTTTATGGCTTCTAATAGGTTCATGATGCTGCCTCCGATTTTTCATTTAAACCAAAGGAAGACAGTGGAACGGCATTTTTTAGAACCAGCTCACCATTGGCAATTCGCTGTTTTAAATACTGGAACGTTTGTGCGGTCTGATTAAACAGGTGTTCACCACCAATCAAAGGCTTATATTTGGAATCATCAGTTTTTACCACCGGTTCAATCACCGTGTCATAGTTACAGGCACAGAACAGCGGGAAGGAATAACGTTCTTCAGAGACTTTTTTTACGCGGTGTTTGGTTGCCAGGTATTTGCCATTGGACAGGATTTCCATCATGTCTCCAATGTTCATCACCAACGTATTTTCAATCAATGGAATATCAATCCATTCGCCAGCTTTGTTCAGCACCTGCAAACCTGGCGCAGTTGGTAATAGCAGGGTAAAGCATTCATAGTCGGTATGTGCGCCGATGCCTTCGGCATCTTTGATATCCGGATTGTACGGATAATGAATCAGGCGCAATTGACTTGGCGCATCATTAATTTTATCGGCAAAGAAATCTTCTTTGACACCAAGAGCCAGGGCAAAAGCAGAAAAAATTTGTTCGCTAATGGTGCGCAAGTGACCGTAATATTGGCTGACAATGGCTTTAAAATTTGGATATGCAGGCCATAAGGTTGGGCCAAGCAATGGGCAGTCTTTTCTAGAACCCTGATAGTCATAATTCACATCATAGGCTTCTTTGAGGTCATAACTGTTGCTTGCGAACTGTTCTTCACCAATTGGCACATAACCACTATGGTTACTGGATTTGCCAATATAGTGCTGCATTTTTGTGTCCAGATCCTGCTCGAAATAGGATTTGGCCAGTTCAACCAGTGACGTGGCATAATCAAAATTAAACTGATCTCCTTTAAGATAAAGGAATCCGACATCTTTACAGGCCTGGTCTAAAGCTGCCGCAACTTCAAGACGATCGGCCAGATGTGGATTTTGCATTTTGGAAATATCGACGAGTGGAAGTACGTATTGGTCTTGCATTGCAATCACCTTATTGTTGGTCGTCCAACACAGCGACTAAAACCTTTGGGTCGTCCCAAAGGCTCTTTTTTTAAATGGATTATTTGCTCGTGCTGACTTTGGTCAAGCGTGGAATTTCTGGAAGATCGGCTAGTGCAGGATCCAACTCATCCTCCTGTGCATGTACCAGATGATTAACGTGCTCGCGAAGCTGTTTAAATTCCGGAGTCAGCATCAGATCTGGATGACGTGGACGTGGCAAATCCACTTCAATAATCTCTTTGATCTCACCTGGATTGGCTTTCAGCGCCACAATCCGGTCTGCCAGCAAGATGGCTTCATCCATATCATGGGTCACGAAAATGATGGTGATGTCGATGTTTTGCCACAGATCCATCAGGTGACGCTGCATTTTTTGGCGCGTATGAGGATCCAATGCACCAAAAGGTTCATCCATCAGTAGTACTTTAGGTTCATTGACCAAGGCGCGGGCAATCGCCACACGCTGTTTCATCCCACCTGAGAGTTGATGCGGATACTGATCCTGATATTTTTCCAGGCCAATAATGTTGATCCATTCACGTGCCTGCGCTTCAGCAGAAGCATTGCTTTGACCTTTCATTTTCGGGCCAAACATGATGTTTTCTTTCACGGTCTTCCATGGAAACAGGGTATAGCCCTGAAACACCATGCCACGTTCCGGGCTTGGGCCAGTAATCGGCTTGCCATCCACCAGAATTTCACCGCTGGTATAAGGATCAAGCCCAGCAACAACGCGGCTAAAGGTCGATTTACCGCAACCCGATGGACCAATCACACAGATAAACTCACGTTTATGAATTTTCAGGTCAATGCCATTTAAAATGGTGCGTTCAGTTTTGCCATGCTTGAAGGATTGAGTGAGCTGTTTGGCTTCCAGGATGACTGGACGGCTATAAATCTTGTCAAAATATTCGTGGGTATTAAATTCAGTGTTTTGCATCAGTTTGCTCCCGGTTTCCATTTAAATAAGCGTTGTCCCAATTTCATTAAAATCACGTCACAGAGCAGACCAATTACCCCAATGATCAGGATCGCTGCAAAGACATTGTCAAAATTCTGATAACGGGCCTGCTGGGTAATAAACCAGGTAATACCAGACGTACTACCGATCAGTTCAGCCACGATCAGGTACGTCCATGCCCAGCCGAGCAGTACGCGTAAGTTACGATAAATTTCAGGAAGGGCCGCTGGAATGACCACATGAAACAGGCTTTTTAATTTATTAGTACCCAGGGTAAAACCGGCTTCAATCAGACTGCGATCTACCAGTCGTGTAGTATTGGCAATGATCAGGATTTGCTGGAACAGGGTTCCAATCACAATGATGGCTACTTTTGGTGCATCATTGATGCCTAAAATAGCTACCGCAAGCGCACCAAAGGCTGGGGCTGGCAAATAGCGGAAAAACTCAACAAATGGCTCGGTCAGTTGGGAAATTTTATTAGAGAAGCCACATAAAATACCGAGTGGAATACCGATCAGGGAAGAAATAAAGAAGGCAGTAAACACCAGTTTGATACTGTGCCACAGGCTTTCATGAAACCATGGGGCATTGGCCTGAGCAGGTTCTGTGGTAAATGCAGTGACCAACGCGATCGCCACTTCATGCGGGGCAGGCAGATAGATCGGATTGACCAGAATACCTTGGGGCGGCGCCAGACCTTGATCCACGGCGGATTGCGCAGCAGAGAAAAAGATATCCTTATCAATACGACTACCGACCTGTAAATAGCTAACGCTGCCTGAATCGGCAATCTGGACTTGTGGATGCCAGATAAATGGCAAATAACTGACTGCACACCAAATCAAGATCGGTATTAAAAAAGACCCCAAGCCAAACAGTATTTTATTTCTTTGACTGAGTTCACGTGCAACGTAACTCATAGTGTTGCCCCTCAATATTACAATTTTTATAAAACGTAATACTGATTAAGCAAAATGAATGCCATAATAAGCAGAAACATTCAAAATGATAAAATAAACTGATATTTCAAAAGAAAAATTTAAACTGATAGGCAGGAATAACAACTTACTTAAGTTAACAGTTTGATTACATCCAGAAACATAAATAATCGTATTTTAGTCTTTATTGATTAATTTATAGTCAGAACTATTTCATATCTTTACATCGGTTTATTTAATCTCTTATTTTCCTTAAGGTATTGTCCACTTCTTAACTCATTGAATTATAAAAGGGGAGCAATGCTAGAATTTAAAAATCAAATCGTACACGGCGCAATTTTCGATATGGATGGAACCATGTTTGATACTGAACGCTTGCGCTTTCAAACCTTGCAACAAGCTTCGCGTGAGCTGATCGGCGTCGAATTTTCTGAAAACTATTTAATGCAGTGTTTGGGCTTAAGTGCCCGTAGTGCCGAGCAGCTGGCCAAAGAGCGTTATGGACAAGATGTTCCTTATGCCGAGATCCGCCAGCGTGCTGATGTACTGGAACTAGAACATGTACGCAATTATGGTGTTCCAATTAAAAAAGGTTTATTACAAGTACTGGAACGCCTACGCAAGGCAGGCCTGAAAATGGCTGTGGCGACTTCGAGCCGACGTGCGATCGCAGAAGAATATCTGATCAATGCCAATGTCTATAAATTTTTTGATGTACTGGTGTGTGGCGATGAGATTAAACAGGGGAAACCTCATCCAGAAATTTTTATCAGTGCAGCCGAAAAAATCAATTTAAGTCCGGCTCAATGCCTGATGTTTGAAGATTCTGAAAATGGTCTACGATCTGCCTATGATGCAGGCGGTATGACGGTACTTTTTAAAGATATTAAAACGCCGAATGAATCGATGCTGGCACAAGCCCAGTATTATTATGAAACAATGGAAGATTTTCTGACAGACCTGAACCAGTTTGTTCCTGTTCTGGAAATGCCAGAACTTGAGACCGCATTTCCGCAAACGCTGAATCAGTTAACGGTCGGGATTCACGGCTTCGGTGCAATTGGCGGTGGTTATTTGGCTCAGGTGTTATCACACTGGGATGGTTATACACGTCCCCGTAAAATTATTGCCTCAACGCGTAATCCACTCTATCAATCTGCCGTAAATGCGTTTGGCACCTATTGCATTCGTTATGGTCAGAACTCTTTTGACCAGCGTATTGAAAATATGAGTGTGATTGATGCGCATGATCTGGAGCAAATGCAGAACATGTATATTGAATCCAGTCTGGTGGCAGTCTGTGTCCCTGAGGAAGCTCTGGTTTCTGAAGCAGAAGTAATTGCACAGGGTTTATATGCGCGATACTTGGCCTACGAGCAGCAGGAACAGCCGCTGACGCTGTTAATTATCCTGAATAAAATCGGGGCCAAACAGCTGGTGATGCAGCAGATTCTGAGCCGTCTGAAACAGATTACGGATGAACAGACAGCGCAGCACATTATGGATCAGCATTATTTCTGTGACACAGTGGTGAACCGTATGGTATCCAAACTGTCCGACCAGAAACTGTACCGTCAGCTGCGCATCAAATACAACATGTTCAAGCAGTATCAGCTGGATGAAGATCTGTCCGTAGTGGATCTGGATGATTCTACAGCCCTGAATGCAGAGCAGGAACATCAGGCGGGCTTATATATTGAAGACCTGCGCCGTAATTTTCAGCCAAGTCATATTCTACAGTCAATGGATCTGATTCTGTTTAATGCCGAAACGGATATGCCAATCTATGTGGAAAATAACAGTCCATTATTGGCTAAAATGCGCCAGATGATTCTGGTAGATGATATTGCCAATATCCAGCTGATTAAAAACCGCTTATGGAATGGTGTGCATGCGATGATGGCCTGGTATGCCAGCCTGCGCGGTCATCAGACCATTGGCGTGGCCATGTCAGATCATGCGGTCAGAAAATTCATGCAGCAGGCCTTAGCGCAGGTGAAGCATGGTCTCTGTTACCAGATTCCTAAGCATGCTTCAGATCTGGAACGTCTGGCACAAAGTTTTACTGAATCCTGTGCCTATGCTTATCAGGACCCATGTGCACGTGTAGGGCGTGAACCCTTAAGAAAGCTGAAACACAATGAACGGGTTATGGGTTCATTATCGACCTTGCTTAAATATAGTTTACCGTCTGATGTGGTTTTAAAAGGCGCAGTGTTAGGTTATATCTATGCTCTGGAACAGGGTGAATGTGAGCAGCAGGAACTGTTGATGCATTTACAGATCCAGTTAAGACATATGGCATTAGAGCCGCAACTATATGAGACCTTGTATGATGAAATGTCACAATTCATCAATCAGATGATTGCTGGAAAATTGTCCTTGCAAAAATTCATGCAACTGGATTTGCAGCAAGCGTTCAGCTAAATATCAGCAGTAAATAAAAAGACCCAGAACGATTCTGGGTCTTTTTTTATGGAATTTTATAAATTTATAATTTATACAGTCGTGGATTCTTGCTGATAAATACAGGATTGGGCAATCTGTTGCTGATCATCTGCGGACAGATCAATATTTTCCCATTTTTCCATCTGCTCTAATAGCCAGATAAAATCGGTGAATTGAGGCTCAACACTTTCACCTGCAAGGTTACGAATAATATTCTGAATCTTATGGAAGTCATAAACGTGTCGAGAAGCTGAACATTCAAACTGGATAATCTGATAATCCATCAGCATGTCCCAGACTTCAGAAAGATCCGTAGCATGCTTTAAATCCATCTGGGCTTTTTTTACAGCAGCGACTAAGGCCTCTACAGTCAGTGGATGCAACTCGCCCCATTCCTGAGTTATTGCCAGCACTTTGTCTGCCACTTTAGGAATCACATTTTGGCTTGCTGCGACAATCAGGCTATAACCTTCAAGCTTGGCCTGAATATTCCATGGCTCACCCACACAAAAACCATCAAAAATCTGTGCTGCAATTCCTTTGACCATTAAAGGGGGTGGTGAGGTCTTGAGCAATATATTTTTGGCATATTGCGGATCACTTAAGGCCAGCCATTCTCTTAAACAATAATGATGAATAGAATATTTATAAACATGCGCCAGACCTACTTTGTGTTGCTGCTTTAAGGCACTGACCAGCTTTTGCGACGTGATCTGTTCATTATCTTCAGGCTGAATGCCCAGTTCATAACACAGATCCTGTCTTAAGCTGATAAATGCCTGATTGATACTGAGGACTAATGGGGTCTGCAAAGCGACTTGTAACTGGTCTGCGCCCAAAGCAGCCGCGGGAAGCATGGCAGACAGGCAATGGGCAGCATCCAGAAAGCCATAGGCCAGACGGTCGCGTAAGCTGGACCAGGAGGCTTCACGGATCAGGTTTACCTTTAAACCCTGTTCAGTAAAATAACCTTGTCGCTCCGCCCAAAGAATGGCAACACAATCAAGCAGTGGAATATAGCCAATATTGAGTTCTGTTTTTTCTAATGTTGTCATTGAATGCTCCTTATTGGCCGGATAACAGTTTTTGTGCATCAAGTAAGCGCCTTGCCATATCGCCAATGGTAATCCGGTGACTCATGGCATTTTTGCGCAACAGGGCAAATGCTTCTTCTTCGCTCAGTCCATGCAGCTGGATCAGCAGGACTTTGGCTTTATCAATATCCCTGCGATCACTTAATTTTTCCTGAGTTTCCTTCAGGTCATGTAACAGTTTTTTATGTTTCTGGAATTGTTCAATCGATATTTCCAGAATATTTTCCAGTTTGGTTGGATCAATCCCGTCCACAATATATGCCGTGACTCCGGCATCAATGGCATTTCTGATGGTGTCCTTGTTGGAATTTTGGGTAAATAGAACCGTAGGTAATTCATACTGACTCACGCAGCTTTCGATAATATCGCGATGAGGATGATCCATATTTAACAGAATGACATCGGCATGCAGGCTTTTGATATCAACAATGTTGAGGTCATTCAGAATGACACAGGCCACCACATGAAAATCATGCGCAAGTAAAGAAGCCTGAATAAATTCAGCGCGTTCTGGATCATCATCAATCAGGGCAATTCGTAATTTAGACATGCAAGATTTTTAACTAGTACATCGGGGAATATTCTATGAGGACTTATGCAAAAAACATACCATGCAATTTGGTGCAAAAAATCAGGAGATCAGGTTAAAAGTGTCATAAAAATAGTGCATAGAGTCTGATGAGACTAAATTACTCTGACTAAAATGAGGCGTAACCAAAATAATCGCACTAAAATAAGGAATTTTAAGACAATAAAGAATATAAAATTTATCGCTTAGATCAATTTTAATTTCATCAAGATGATCGGGAAAAATAAAAAAATCAAATATAGATAAAAATATTGGAATAATAATTGCTTATTTTTAATCCACTATAAAATAAAAAGGTGGAATAGACATGAAATTACAACTTATACCATCCCTGCTAGTAGTAATGAGCAGTCTTTTGATGGCGGGTAATGTGATGGCAGAAGATGGTGGTTTACGTTTTACCGAGAAAACTCTGGCCAAAGTGGCAGAAATGAAAACCAAGAAAAAATCAGCTGAAACCCAGCAAGCTGTACCATTACAAGCACAAGTAATCGAAAATGCCTCTAAATAAAATAATAGCCAGAATACATGAAGAAACTCTCCAGCAGGAGGGTTTCTTTTTTGGGCTGAAATCTATAAGCCATAGTTCAAAAAATAAGAATTCTATTTTCTAGTTATGACTAAGATTTTGGTCTAGAAACCTGTCTATTAAACTGATCTTTATGAATCAGAATATTGTTTATATCTTCAAAATTTTTAATTTAAATCATTTTTTGCCAACTCGAAAGAGATGGTTGCAAGAAAAAAATACATATATATAAATTACAAATACTTAATAAATTAGATGTCAGAAATTGTTTGAATCTATCTGTGATCTTGCAAAGTACTGACAGATTATTTGTATAGAATAAATTAAAAATATTGCCGCACCAGTCAGATATTTTGGCAGAAAATATCTGCTTAATTTTGCATGCTTCATTTATGCTACAGCTTAAATTTTAAGCCAAGTCCTAAAGCAGATCAGGATCACTTATACAGGATTGTATAAATTCGCCATGAATATGACAAAAATCCCTCTCAAGAAAAATCCGCTTAGCCTGATGATACTGTTGGCATTTTCAGGCCATCTTTATGCTGAAACTACGCTAGCACAGGATAGTGTTCAGCAACTGGACACTATTGTGGTGACCACTGAGCAAAATACAAATTCCCAGCAACAGACTGCGGCCGAACTCGCTAAAGTTTCGGGAGGAACCAATTTTATTTCAGATCAGCAGCTCGAACATCAGCGTCTGGGAACCATTGCTGACGTCTTCCGTCTCCAGCCCGGTATTTATGCCCAATCGCCGGGCAATGAAGGAGCCAAAATTTCTATCCGTGGTTCTGGCATTAACCGTACTTCTGGTGCACATGCATCCGGAACTTATGTCATGATCGATGATATTCCCTTTACCGGACCGGGTGGTACAGCTTATGAACTGCTTGAACCATGGTGGATTGATCATGTTGAGGTGTACCGTGGTGCCAATGGTTTAAAACAGGGCGGATTGTCCTTAGGTGGAACAGTTAATTATAAAAGTAAGACTGGTGCAGAGCAGAATGGCTCTGAATTAAAATATGAAACGGGTAGCCATGGCTATCAGAAATACCAGTTTAGTACTGGCCGAGAACTCGATAAGTTAGATTATTATCTGACAGTAACGGGTTCACAGTTTGACGGGATTCAGGATCATGCCGAAGGTGATGGTAAAGGTCTAGCTTTTAATCTGGGTTATCAGATCAGTCCAGATATTGAGACCCGCTTTTATGCCCGTTACCGTGAAAGCAAACATTTAACGCCAGGGCGCATTACCCAGGAACAGCTCAAGAATAATCCTGAAGCGGCTGACACTAATTTCGTAACTATTGATGCCAAACGGATTCAGCCGGGCAGTACTTGGCTAGCCAATACTACGACATGGAATTTGCAGGATGATGCCATACTGACCGGTAGTCTGGCTTATCATCATTATCCACTAGATTTACGTGAAAGTACCTATCGTACTAATGTCGATTATGAAGATATTAGTGCACGGATTCAGTATGAAAAGCCTTATCAGTTGTTCGGTCTTGAACATCAAGGACGAGTTGCTTTTCGAAGTACCACGCACCGTCCAAACAGTGGGGTTACCGAAAGTTTAAGAACTGATCGGGTTATAACCGGGGAGGAGTATCCAGCAGGTACCGTAACACGCCGTTATACCTATCGTGGTTCAGACAATGTGCTGCAATTTGATCAGGAAACCCAGTTGAATGATCGGTTTAAGCTTGATCTTGGATTGGCAGCTGCCTATACCCATCGTGAAAGTGAAGTGACTTATCCGGAGGCCAGTCCCGAAGTCAGTCGCTATGAATGGAATTTCGCACCGCGCATTGGCCTGACTTATCAGCCAAATGAGACACTGCAATGGTTTGCCAATTTAAGTCGTAGTATTGAACCGGCACATCCATGGGCGATGGCTTGGTCTTCGCCATATTATTTTGATGGTGGGGTCGCTGCAGGACGAGTGCGTGAACCTATTTATCTGGACACGCAAACTGCAAATACTTTAGAACTGGGTGGCAGGGGCCAATCAGCCTGGGGTGATTGGGCACTGAGTTATTACTATTCCAGAGTTAAAAATGAGCTATTGTCTTCTGAAATGATTAAGGAGTATGACAATAGCACGGCTCTCCCAGAAGAACGGATTAGTGTTGAATCCAATGTGACTCCAACCCTTCATCAAGGTGTAGAACTCAGTCTGGATACACCATTGTATGCATCACAGCAGGGTGAACTTCGCCTACGACAGGCTTATACCTTGAGTGATTTCCAGTATAAAAACGATCCTTTATTTGGCAAAAACCAGTTGCCAGGGATTCCAAAACATCTTTATCAGGCGCAGCTCAGTTACGCCTTGAATAACGGTCTTTATGTAGGGCTAAATACTGAATATGCATCGAAGATGGCGCATGATTATGCCAATAGCCGCTTTAGTGATGATTATCAGATTTGGGGTATTGATCTGGGATATGCGCCAGAAGATCAGTCATGGAGTGCCTGGGTTAACTTCAAGAATATCACCGATGAAAAATATGCAGCAGTGGTGATTCCAGGTTATGACGACAAAGGTGCAGATCGAGCACGATCTTCACCGGGTGAAGGCTTCTCAACCTATGCAGGTGTGTCGTTTAAATTTTAAAATCATCACTTCATAAAAAAGCGGGCATTTTTACCCGCTTTTTTATCCTGTCAGCTTGTATAAAACTAGCCTTCCAAAATTCCACTGACACCTGTCACAATCATATCAATCGCAATTGTACCGATTAATAGTGCTGCGACACGACCAACAATATCGACATAAAGGTCAATATAATTGGAATATTTGTGTTGCATATGATCATGCAGATATTTCATCAGGATCAGTAAGCTGCAGGTTAAAAATAAAGTAAAAAAGATCACTAAAATAGTCTGCATTAAACTGAGCTGTACACCGGTAATAACCGAAGCTGAAATTGTTCCAGGGCCAATCATAAAAGGCATGGCAATCGTACCCGCCAGATGATTCGGCGCACCCCGCATCACCCCAATGGTATCCGCACCTTCAAAGACATAGCGATAACCAATCACCAGAAAAATCAGACCACCAAAAATCTGGAAGGATTCAAAGCGAGCATGTAGCACTTCATTGAAGAAGGCTTCGCCAGTTTTCGCAAAAATGATGAAAACAATAAAGCTGATCAGGCTGCCCTGAATCAATGCCATATTGAAGACCTTTGCTTCGGAATTACGAATAATTCCGAGCATATAGATACTCATCAAAAATGGATTGAGTAACGAAAAAAACAGGGCAAAGGCATTTAAACTTGCTGACATCATTCAATCCTTCCGTAGTTGAGTGATCCTAGATTTCACGATCCGGGAAAAGTGGACGTTTACCCGGACTGATCCGGTTGATGTGCAGATACATCATATGACGTTCATATTTATCTAGAATGTCGTTAATGACTTGTTCCTTGCTATAACCGACCAGATCATTGCCCTGAGATCCTTCAAACAGGTAACTTTCCAGACGATAGTAATAACGTTTAGTCCGTTTACCCCGTGAACTAAAGTTCGGTGTGGCATAACGTACTGGCCAGATTTGATAGACAAAGTTTTCTTCTTCATCCAGCTGAATGGTGAGATCCAGATGATACAGTTCAGGTTCTTCCTCAAGCGGTTTTTCCTGAATATTCACTTGAATACCCTTATCGGTTAACTCAGTCGCAACTGCCTCAATGGCCGGCTTGCAGACGTCATCCAGCATGGCGCGAGTCTGTGAAAGGCTTGGATGCAACATCACCCGGCTCAGACGTTTCTTCCAGTTAAAGATGTCAACATTACCGACGACTGGTGCAGCATTCAGACTGGTACTGGCCTGACGGAAATCCTCAAGCCGCAAGGATTTATACAAACCGGCCATGACAAAGAAGATCACGAAACTAAAAGGTAAGCCCATAATAATGGTGGTGTTTTGCAATGCTGTCACACCGTTAGCCATTAGCATAGCTAGCGTCAACAGGCCAATCGCAATCGCCCAGAACACACTGAGCCAGCGCGGTGAATCATGCTCAATATTAGTGAATTTAGTGGTGAAGTTCCCCAATACCAATGCCCCTGAATCCGCTGAAGTCACATAGAACAGCAAACCTGTAATGGTGGCGACACCTGCGAGAAATGTGAAACCTGGATACTGTGCCAGCAGGTCATAAAAACCATGTGCCGGATTTTCTAAAACAGTTGTCGCAAGCTGAGTATTACCATCAAAAATCACGCTGTATAAAGCACTGTTACCGAAAATAGACAACCAAGTGAGGGTAAATAACAGAGGAATAACCAAAGTCCCGGTGACAAATTCACGAATAGTACGACCACGGGAAATACGTGCCAGGAACAGACCTACAAACGGCGACCAAGCAATCCACCATGCCCAGAAGAACAGGGTCCAGCTATTCATCCATTCTTTAGGCTGCTCAAAAGGAAAACTGCTTAAAGAGAGTTTCGGGAACTGGCTGAGATAATCACCAAAATTCTGAATTAGAGCCGCTAATAAAAACTCTGTATTTCCCATAAAGAGAATAAAGAGCAGCAACCCGATTGATACATAGATATTAATTTCAGACAGAACCCGAATACCTTTATTGACACCCGCAGTCACGGAAATAATAGTAATAACGACTGCAACACCAATTAATGCAGTTTGAATCCAGATATTTTCCGGCAAGCCAAACAGGACATGCAGACCGTAATTTAGCTGAACCACACCGATACCGCAGGTGGTGGCAATACCAAAAATCGTACCGAGTACTGCAGCGGTATCTACCGTATGGCCAATCGGGCCATTAATTCTTTTTCCAAAAATAGGATAAAGCGCAGAGCGAATTGTCAGTGGTAAATTATAGCGATAACTGAAATATCCCAACGCAACCCCAATCAGCGCGTACATGCTCCAGCCAGTCAGACCATAGTGAAACAGGGTCCAGACCATGGACTGACGCGCGGCTTCAAAGGTTTCAGCTTCACCGACTGGTGGACTCATATAGTGCGACAGGGGTTCAGCGACCGAGAAGAACATCAAGTCAATCCCGATCCCGGCTGAGAACAGCATGGCCGACCAGCTCAGCAGGCTGAATTCGGGTTTAGAATGTTTGGGACCAAGCTTGATTTCGCCATAACGTGAGCAGGCGATAAAGACAATAAAAACCAGATACAGCGTTGCCGCCAGCAGGTAATACCAGCTAAAGGTACTACTGACCCAGTTTAAAATATTAATAATGACTAGATTGGCTTGTTCATTAAATAAAATCGTGATGATAGAAAACAGCAGAATAAGCGTCGCCGAACAATAAAAGACTACCTTATTCAGACTATCTTGCACCTCTTCGTTTTTCTTTTGCATAAATCTCTGACCATCGTTTTTGTTGCCGGATGATCTACAGTGCAGTGTGATTTAAAAGCAAAAACTGGCCCTAAAGCTTCCTTGTTTTCGTGAATTACAAACTTTTGCAAATCCAAAACAAACTGCGCTGTACATCAAGGGTGAGCTGGCACTATAATTTTTATTAATTGAACGTTCAATTAAAAAAGCGTTTATGAATTGTTACATCATTCAGCTATTTGCTTTAGCAGAGTGATTTTTTATTGCTACATCCGTTATTCAGGTTAGTCCTATGCCAAAAGTTGGTATGCAACCGATCCGTCGTCAGCAACTGATCGATGCCACCTTAGCTGCAGTGAATGAGCTAGGTTTTGCAGAAGCTTCAATTAGTCAGATTGCTCAGAGGGCAGGTGTCTCAACCGGCATCATAAGTCATTATTTTCAAGGTAAAAATGGGTTAATTGAAGCCACAATGCGTTACTTATTGCAGCAATTAGGTAAATCTGTTGCTGAAATCAAGTCACAGGTGAATGACGCTCCTGAACAACGCTTACTGGCGATTGTGCGTGGCAATTTTACTGCTCCACAAACGGATAAAGCGGCCATGAAGGTGTGGTTGGCTTTTTGGGCCAGCAGTCTGCACCAGCCTGATTTACATCGTTTACAGCAAATAAACCATTACCGCTTACATTCCAATCTTAAATATGAATTCATGAAAAAGCTGAGTAAGGATCAAGCTGAGAAGGCAGCACAAGGTCTGGCTGCACTCATTGATGGATTCTGGCTAAGAGGTGCTTTAGTAAGTGGCGAAATTGATCCAGAACTGCCGATTGAACTGTGTAGTGAATATATCCGGCAACAACTCAAATAAACAATCTGCGAGGGAATTCCATTGACAACATTCAAACTGCAACGTCCTTATATCCATGGACAATATGTCGATGCAACGTCCAATAGCACGTTTCAAACTATTAACCCTGCAACAGGCGAAGTCCTGGCTGAAGTGCAGGTCTGTTCAAAAAATGATATCGATCGTGCGGTTGAATCTGCACAACAAGGGCAAAAAGTCTGGGCAGAAATGACCGCGATTCAACGTTCGCGCATTTTGAACAAGGCAGTCGCCATTTTACGCGAGCGCAACGATGAGCTGGCAAAATTAGAAAGTCTGGACAGCGGTAAAGCCTTTAGTGAAACATCGACTGTTGATATAACAACAGGTGCAGATGTACTCGAATATTATGCGGGGATTCTACCGGTTCTTGAAGGCCAGCAAATCCCGCTGAGAAGCAGTTCCTTCGTTTATACCCGTCGTGAACCTTTGGGTGTCGTCGCTGGAATTGGTGCATGGAATTATCCAATTCAGATCGCTTTATGGAAATCTGCACCGGCACTCGCTGCAGGCAATGCCATGATTTTCAAAGCCAGTGAAGTTACGCCTTTAACTGCGCTGAAACTGGCAGAAATTTATACTGAAGCTGGTGTACCGCATGGTGTCTTTAATGTGGTTACCGGCAGTGGTGAAATTGGTGGTTATCTGACTTCGCATCCTGATATTGCCAAAGTATCGTTCACTGGTGGTGTTTCTACCGGCAAAAAGGTCATGGCGCAAGCTGCTAATTCTAGTTTGAAAGAAGTCACTATGGAGCTGGGCGGTAAGTCCCCGCTGATTATCTGTGAAGATGCCGATCTGGATCTGGCGGCTGATATTGCCATGATGGCCAATTTCTATAGTTCCGGTCAGGTGTGTACTAACGGTACTCGCGTTTTTGTACCTTTGGCATTGAAAGCAGAATTTGAAGAAAAGATTTTGCAGCGTGTTGAACATATCCGTATGGGTGATCCTCTCGATCCTGAAACCAATTTCGGTCCGGTTTCCAGCTTTGAGCATATGGAAAAAGTACTGGGTTATATCGAGAAAGGCAAGATAGAAGGAGCACGCCTATTATGTGGCGGCGGACGTGCTGAGGATGAACAGTTTGCCCAAGGGGCTTATGTCCTGCCAACCGTATTTACCGACTGCCGCGATGACATGACCATTGTGCGTGAAGAAATCTTCGGTCCTGTCATGAGTATCCTGAGTTATGACACCGAGCAAGAAGCCATTCGTCGTGCCAATGACACCGATTATGGTCTGGCCGCAGGTGTCGTCACACCAGACTTGGCCCGTGCACACCGAATTATTCATCAGGTAGAAGCAGGTATCTGCTGGATTAATACCTGGGGTGAATCACCTGCAGAAATGCCGGTCGGTGGCTATAAGCATTCCGGTGTCGGACGTGAAAATGGTCTAGTCACTTTGCAGCACTACACCCAGACCAAATCGGTTCAGGTCGAACTCAGTCCTTTCCAGTCTGTATTTAGCGCATAAGGGGGATTTGATGAATTACGACTATATTATTATCGGTGCGGGCTCTGCGGGTAATGTTCTGGCAGCGCGTTTAACTGAAGATCCAGATACTAAGGTGCTATTACTTGAGGCAGGTGGCCCGGACTATCGTCTGGATTTTAGAACCCAGATGCCGGCTGCTTTAGCTTATCCTTTACAAGGACGCCGTTATAACTGGGCCTATCTGACCGATCCAGAACCCCACATGAACAATCGCCGTATGGAATGCGGCCGTGGTAAAGGTCTGGGCGGATCTTCACTGATTAATGGCATGTGCTATATCCGTGGTAATGCTATGGATCTGGAACAGTGGGCCAGCCTTAAAGGTCTGGAACACTGGAACTATGCGCAGTGTCTACCCTATTACAAAAAAGCTGAAACCCGCGATATTGGCGGCAATGACTATCATGGTGATTCAGGTCCGGTTTCAGTCGCAACGCCTAAGAATGGTAACAATGAGCTGTTCCATGCCATGGTCGAAGCTGGGGTTCAAGCCGGTTATCCACGTACCGATGACCTAAATGGCTATCAGCAGGAAGGCTTCGGGCCGATGGATCGTACTGTGACACCACAAGGTCGTCGTTCCAGTACGGCACGTGGTTATCTAGATATGGCCAAAGGTCGGGATAATCTCACCATTATTACCCATGCCATGACCAACCGGATTCTGTTTAACCGTAATCAGGCGATTGGCGTAGAATATTTTGAAGGTCAAAATACCTTACAGCCGATTCAGGTCTTTGCAGATCGTGAAGTTCTACTATGTGCAGGTGCAATTGCATCTCCACAAATCCTGCAACGCTCTGGTGTAGGTCCGGCTGAATTATTAAAAAGTCTGGATATTCCCGTGGTTCAGGATCTGCCGGGTGTGGGTGAAAACCTGCAAGACCATCTGGAAATGTACTTACAATATAAGTGCAAAAAACCGGTCAGCTTATATCCGGCATTGAAATGGTATAACCAGCCCATGATTGGCGCAGAATGGTTATTCCTAGGCAAAGGCATTGGTGCCAGCAACCAGTTTGAAGCGGGTGGCTTTATCCGTTCTTCGGATGAGTTTGAATGGCCAAACATCCAGTATCACTTCCTGCCAGTGGCGATTAACTATAATGGGACCAATGCTATTCATGAACACGGCTTCCAGGCTCATGTCGGTTCCATGCGTTCACCATCTCGTGGTCGGGTTCGCCTGAAATCCAAAGATCCGTTTGAACATCCAAGTATTTTGTTCAACTATATGAGTACCGAACAGGACTGGCGTGAATTCCGTGATGCCATCCGCATTACCCGTGAAATTATGCATCAGCCAGCCTTGGATCCATATCGTGGTGAAGAAATCAGTCCGGGCAAAAATCTGCAAACTGATGCAGAAATTGATGAATTTGTTCGTAATCATGCAGAAACAGCGTATCATCCGTCCTGTAGCTGTAAAATGGGTGAGGATGATATGGCAGTTGTCGATGGTTATGGGCGTGTGCATGAGATGCAAGGTCTGCGTGTCATCGATGCTTCAATTATGCCGCTTATTATTACAGGCAACCTCAATGCAACCACGATCATGATGGCTGAAAAGCTTGCAGATCATATCCGTGGCAAGCAGGCATTACCTGCTTCTACAGCGCCTTTCTACCGGGCCCCACGCGCTTAAGTCATGGCTATATTCCTGTTGCTTGTTGCATCAAGGAATATAGCGGAATTTATTTTTACCCAAAGCTGGATAAAACTGTAGTCGGTTTCAGTGTTATCCATTCTTTGCTTAATATAATTTATATTTTATGAGAATTTTCAAACAAACAGTCCTTTTCGGCTGTGCTGCTGTTTCTAGTGTTTATTGTTTTGCAGATGATGCGGAAGCAAAAAAAATTGAAACCAGTGGAAACATCAGTGTAGTTTCTAAATACATCTCTCGTGGTCTGACCAATGCACCAGAAAATGATGACGTTGCTTTACAGGCAGCGCTGAATCTGGCTTATGGTAATTTTTATGTCGGTTACTGGGGCTCAACCTTAGGTTATTCCTATCCGGAACTGGAAGGCAAAAAATCACATCGTCGCGATAAAGTCGAACATGATTTTATCGTGGGCTATAACTATAGCAGTGAAAACTACGACTGGAATTTCTGGGATGCAACCTATTATTATCCGGGTGGCAGCCATACGACTTCAAATGAATTAGGTTTGAATGTAAGTCGTGCACTGAATGACAAGACCAGTGTTACAGCAGGTGTGTCGACCTATTTATATGATGTGGCCTATGCCAATCAGGGCGATACTTTTTATACCTTGGATTTAACCCATCAGATTAATGACAAGCTTGGTGCACATGTCGGTGCAGCAGGTGGTTATTTTAATGATGAAGGTAAATATGAAGGTAATGAGCTAGGTAATACCACAAAACAGCATGCTTTCCGTTATGCAACTGCTGGATTAAGTTATGAAGTTGCGCCGAAATTGACCTTGTCTGGTGATTATATCTTCGGTGGTTACGACCGTTTCGGTGATAAGCAGCGCGATCTCGCTGTGTTTGGCATTGGCTATGACTTTTAATTTGGATCTTGATCTGATTTAAAATATGCATTTCGCAGTCCATGAAATCCAGTCGGGAACAGCAAGTATCAATAAAAACAGCCTGTTCCCGGCTTAAAGCCAGATTTCCTGAATATTTAATTAACAGATATTTTGATAAATCTGCAGGAAATTCGAGCAAACATTATCAATTTCATAAAATGATTCTATAATAGCGCCCATTCTTACTCGAGCTTATCCTGAAACTAACTGGTTGAAGGTTTAACCCGGGTTATTTTTATTTTTGAGTCAAATTCTCCTCCGTGATTCGGCTTGTATATTCAGATTTAGCATCTTATCTGTCCGTGGTGGCACATAAGAATATTTAGGTATCCACATGGAAATTAAGGTCAATTATCTCGATAATCTTCGTCAGGAAGCCAAGTTCGATGACTTCACGGTAATCGCCGATCAGCCGATCCGCTATAAAGGTGATGGTTCTGCGCCAGGTCCATTTGATTATTTTCTGGCATCTTCTGCGTTGTGTGCAGCTTATTTTGTTAAAGTTTATTGTGCAGCGCGTGACATTCCCACCGATAATATCCGTCTGTCCCAAAACAATATCGTCGATCCTGAAAACCGCTACAAACAGATTTTTAAAATTCAGGTCGAGCTACCAGCTGATATTTCTGAAAAAGACCGTCAGGGGATTTTGCGTTCGATTGACCGCTGTACCGTCAAAAAAGTAATTCAGACCGGTCCTGAATTTGTTATTGAAGAAGTAGAAAGTATTGATGCTGATGCTCAGGCATTATTAATGCCTAATCTGGCTTCAGACAGTCTGACCTGTATTCCGGGTAAAGACTTACCACTCGAAGAAACTATTGCCAATATGTCTGCGATTCTGGCAGGCCTCGGCATGAAGATTGAAATTGCGTCTTGGCGTAATATCGTACCGAATGTCTGGTCACTGCATATTCGTGATGCTCAGTCACCAATGTGCTTTACCAATGGTAAAGGTTCAACCAAAGAAAGTGCGCTGGCGTCTGCACTGGGTGAATTCATTGAACGTCTGAACTGTAACTTCTTCTATAACGACCAGTTCTGGGGTGAAGATATTGCCAATGCAGAATTTGTGCATTATCCGGATGAAAAATGGTTCCAGCCAGGTCCAAATGGTGAACTGCCAGCCGAAGTTTTAGATGAACATACCCGTGAAATTTATGATCCTGAAGATGAGTTACTAGGTACTCATCTGTATGACACCAACTCGGGCAATAAAGCACGCGGTATCTGTTCATTGCCATTTGTACGTCAGTCTGATGGTGAAACTGTATATTTCCCATCGAATCTGATTGAAAATCTATACCTCAGTAATGGTATGAGCGCGGGCAATACTTTGGCTGAAGCTCAAGTGCAATGTCTGTCTGAAATTTTCGAACGTGCTGTTAAACGCGAAATTCTGGAAGGCGAACTGGCACTGCCGGATGTACCTGAACACGTACTGGCAAAATATCCGAAAATTGTTGAAGGCATTAAAGGCTTGGAAGAACAGGGCTTTCCGGTACTGGTCAAAGATGCTTCTTTAGGTGGCCAGTTCCCGGTGATGTGCGTGACCTTGATGAACCCGCGTACGGGTGGTGTCTTTGCCTCATTTGGTGCACATCCAAACTTTGAAGTCGCTTTAGAGCGTAGTCTGACTGAACTGTTACAAGGTCGTAGTTTTGAAGGCCTGAATGATCTGCCAAAACCAACCTTCACTTCAAATGCAGTTACTGAACCGAATAACTTCGTTGAGCACTTTATTGACTCAAGTGGTGTCGTATCTTGGCGTTTCTTCAGCGCAAAATCTGACTATGATTTTGTCGAGTGGGATTTCACCAATAATGGCCAAAACTCAAATGCCGATGAAGCGCAGGAATTGTTTACCATTCTGGAAGAGATGGGCCACGAAGTTTATATGGCGGTCTATCAGCATTTAGGTGCAACCGCTTGTCGTATTCTGGTACCGGGTTATTCTGAAATTTATCTGGTGGAAGATCTAGTTTGGGATAACACTAATAAGGCGCTTTTATATCGTGAAGATATCCTGAACCTGCATCGTCTGGATGATGAGCAGCTGGAAGCTCTGGTTGAACGTCTGGAAGAAGCAGATGAAGATGATTATACCGAGATCCGTACCTTGATCGGGATTGAATTTGACGAAAATACCGAATGGGGTCAGCTGACCATTCTGGAACTAAAACTGCTGATCTATCTGGCTCTACAACAATTTGAAGAAGCTAAAGATTTGGTCGAACAGTTCCTGCAATACAATACCAACACGGTTGAACGTGGCCTGTTCTATCAATGCATGAATGTAGTGCTTGAAGTCATTCTGGATGATGAAATGGAACTGGAAGACTATGAACACAACTTCCGCCGTATGTTTGGCGATGCCCGTATGGATTCAGTCCTCGGTTCAGTAGAAGGTACAGTACGTTTCTACGGTTTAGCTGAAACCAATATGCAGCTTAAAGGTCTGGATCGTCATCTACGTTTAATTGATAGCTACAAGAAACTGCATGCAGCACGTGCCAAGTTTTTAGCACGATAAGCTGAGATCATCAGCCAAATTTGCTGATCTTTAAATCTTTAAAAAAGCCCATCTTAGAATGGGCTTTTTTATATATTGCTCTCATATCTTACGGATAATTTAAAAAAGAAAAAATAAAGGGCGATCATTGCCGCCCATTTAAATCTTAAATAACAGCTTAAATATTATTTAAAGTCAGAGAAATGTTATTAACCATATGAATCAGACGAGGACCGATTTCATTTTCCAGTTTTTCCTGATTGAGCAGGTAAGTTGGCGCGCCGCAGTTAAAGGTCAAAATACCATGTTTAGGGTGAATTAAAGGTACTGCGACAGAGTTCACATCTTTGGCCCAATCGCCGAGAGATAAGCAATAGCCATAATCCTGATAATCACGGATGGCACGTTCTAAATTACGCTTAATGGTTGGCCATTGATCTTCATTTCTTTTCTTGATCGCATCAAACAGATATTCACGTTCTTTAACTTCCATCGCAGCCAGACAGGCACGGCCCATCGCACTACTATGAATAGGCAGGGTAGAGCCAACTGGACGACGCATGGTCAAAGTAGACTCTGTGTGAACGACTTCCAAATAAATCATGCTCAGACGATCACGTGTTGCCATGGCGACAGGCGCTTGCGCATAACGTGACATTTCTTCCATAAATGGATAAGCCTGTGTACGTGCCGAAATATTGCTGAGCGCCGCATAACCCAGAGCCAATACACCAACGTCCAACAGGTATTTGGTCGTATTCGGTAACTGTTTTAGATAACCTAAAGAAACCAACGTGCTGGTGATCCGGGCAACAGTCGGTTTTGGCAGATTAGTTAGCTGTGCAATTTCTTGGTTGCCCAGTAATTGATTCGTTGCGGAAAAACATCTGAGGATTTCTAAACCACGTGCAATAGACGCGATAAATTGTGGGTTATTTTCTCGATGAATATGTGAAATCGGATCTAAACGGATCTCATCAAAATTAGGTATTTCGCCAGTTTTATTTTTTGTCATGGTCAGAGCAATTAAAGGTAAATTAATAAATATGATAGCAATTAAATTTCACGATACAAAATAAAACACTTCTATTAATGATAAAAATAAATAAAAAAGTGCTCACTTTATCTGTATTTAAGTTAATTAGCGCTATTCAGCTAAAAACCATGCAGAATCTATAGGTTTTTGAGACCTGTAATGATCTTTAAGTATCTTTAGAAAATTTAAAGTTCGCCAGATAAAATTTCAGGAAAATGGAGCCAATCAAAACTAGAATCATCAGCACGATTTAATTGAAACATTCTTATCTCGCTGCGCTTTTATAGAATCAATTATGATCTGATTCAAATCATCTAACTCTTTTCTAAATCTACTAACAATCTAAAAAATTTCGCATTGTGAAATAAAATTCTAACTATAATTTTTAATTAAAGCTAGAAAAATTTGCTTTTTTGCTTAAAAAATAAAATTTTTAATAATTTTTCTTGCTCAAAATGAATTTTTATGATTATTTATTTCGTATTACGAAACTAAAATTAAAGGGTAAAGGAATTTACCCAGATGAACTAAATAACATGGAGATCCCTATGATTCGCGATCCGGAAATGCTTGAGCAACTTCTTTCGACTATTCGTAACTTTGTCAAAAATGAACTAGTCCCTTTAGAACATGAAGTTGAAGAAAGCAACGCGATTCCTGAGCGTATTGTCGAGCAGATGAAAGAATTGGGTCTGTTTGGCCTAACTATTCCAGAGGAATACGGCGGTTTAGGTATCACCATGGAAGAGGAAATTCTGGTCGCAATGGAATTAGGCCGTACATCGGCTGCATTCCGTTCTTTGATCGGGACCAATAACGGGATCGGTTCAAGCGGGATCGTGATTGACGGTACAGAAGAGCAAAAACAGAAATACCTGCCACGTTATGCGACTGGTGAAATCATTGGTTCATTCTGTTTAACTGAGCCGGATTCAGGTTCAGATGCAGCATCTTTGAAAACTAGCGCGGTTAAAGATGGGGATTACTATATTTTAAACGGTACCAAACGTTTTATTACCAATGCACCGCGTGCAACGACATTTACGGTGATGGCGCGTACCAATCCTGATATCAAAGGTGCAAGCGGCATTTCTGCATTCCTGGTAGAAGCGAATACACCGGGCCTAAGTCTGGGCAAAATTGATAAAAAAATGGGTCAACACGGTTCATACACTTGTGACGTGATTTTTGACAACTGTAAAGTTCATAAAGATCAGTTGATCGGTGGTGTTGAAGGCATTGGCTTTAAAACTGCAATGCGTGTCCTGGATAAAGGCCGTCTGCACATTGCTGGCTATAGCGTAGGTATGGCAGAGCGTATGCTGGAAGACGCTTTAAATTATGCAGTGGAACGTAAGCAGTTCGGTCAACCAATTGCGAATTTCCAACTCATCCAAGGCATGCTGGCAGACTCTAAAGCTGAGATTTATGCAGCGAAATGTATGGTTCTTGATGCTGCTCGTCTGCGTGACGAAGGTAAGAATGTGACCACTGAATCTTCATGCGCGAAAATGTTTGCGACTGAAATGTGTGGCCGTGTAGCGGATCGCTGTCTGCAAATTCATGGTGGCGCGGGCTATATCAGTGAATATTCAATTGAACGTTTCTATCGTGATGTGCGTTTGTTCCGTCTGTATGAAGGTACTACTCAAATCCAGCAAATCATCATCGCACGTGAAATGATTAAACAAGCGACTGCTTAAGCAGCAGATTTTAGAATATTGGAAATATTAAAATGAGCACAAGAATTAGATTTGACTGGCAAGATCCATTTTTACTGGAACAGCAACTGACTGAAGAAGAGCGCATGATCCGTGACAGCGCACATGCATACTGTCAGGACAAGCTGATGCCACGCGTATTAGAACAGTTCCGTCATGAAAAAACTGATCCAACCATTTTCCGTGAAATGGGTGAACTCGGTCTGTTGGGTCCAACCATTCCTGAGCAATACGGCGGTGCCGGCTTAAATTATGTCAGCTATGGTCTGATTGCCCGTGAAGTAGAACGTGTGGATTCAGGTTATCGTTCAATGGCCAGCGTACAAAGCTCGCTAGTGATGGTGCCAATCAATGAATTTGGTTCTGAAGAACAGAAGCAGAAATATTTACCGAAATTGGCGACCGGTGAATATATCGGTTGTTTCGGTCTGACTGAACCAGATCATGGTTCTGATCCGGGCAGCATGATTACTCGTGCCAAGAAAGTTGATGGTGGTTACCGTCTGACTGGTGCGAAAATGTGGATCACCAACAGCCCAATTGCTGATGTCTTTGTGGTTTGGGCAAAAGAAGTGTCTCCTGAAGGCAATGTCGGTGATATTCGTGGCTTTATTCTAGAAAAAGGCTGGGAAGGGCTTTCTGCACCAGCGATTCACGGTAAGGTTGGCCTGCGTGCTTCGATTACCGGTGAAATCGTGATGGACAATGTTTTTGTTCCAGAAGAAAATGCGTTCCCGGAAATTCGTGGTCTAAAAGGTCCATTTACCTGTCTGAACAGTGCGCGTTATGGTATTGCCTGGGGTGCGATGGGTGCAGCTGAATTCTGCTGGCATACAGCGCATCAATACACCATGGACCGTAAACAGTTCGGTCGTCCATTGGCTGCGAATCAGCTGATCCAGAAAAAACTGGCAGACATGCAAACTGAAATTGCGTTGGGTCTGCAAGTAGCATTACGTTTTGGCCGTATGAAAGACGAAGGCATTGCATCAGTCGAAGGTACTTCACTGATCAAACGTAATAACTGTGGTAAAGCTTTAGACATTGCCCGTTTAGCGCGTGACATGATGGGCGGGAACGGGATTTCTGATGAATTTGGTGTGGCACGTCATCTGGTAAACCTGGAAGTGGTCAATACTTATGAAGGTACCCATGATGTACATGCCCTAATTCTAGGTCGTGCTCAAACAGGTATTGCTGCATTCTCCAACTAAATGCAGATCAACTTCTAGCCAGCATTGCTGGCTAGTTTGTTTTGGCTGACTTTAATTAAAGTCAGCCAATCCAGTTCTGGGATGGATTTTAAAAATCTAGTCAGATTCAGAATTAAAGATCAATTCAACATTCTATGTTTCATTTAATTAATTAGGTGAACCATAAACTTCTAAAGGGCACAGGAGTGCCAGCAAAGTGTAAAGGACATTATGAATACGCTTAATTCACAACAAAACCTTCTACCAGAAGAAAATATGCCTAAGAAAAAGGTCTGGATTCTGGCTTTTATCTTTTCATTTTTAGCGTTATTGGTAGATGGTGCAGATCTTGCACTATTAGCCTACAGTCTAACCAGCCTCAAACAAGAATTTTCTTTAAGTAGTATTCAGGCAGGTGCACTCGGTAGCTGGACACTTGCTGGTATGGCCATTGGTGGCTTTTTTGGTGGCTGGGCTTGTGACCGCTTCGGACGAGTGCGGGTGATTGTTGTTGCGATCGCTTTATTCTCTTCATTAACCTTCTGGCTGGGCTTCACTCAAAGCTATGAAGAATTTAAGTGGTTGCGATTCTTTTCAGCAATTGGCTTGGGTGCCCTCTATATTGCCTGTAATACTCTAATGGCAGAATATGTGCCAACAAAATATCGTTCTACAGTACTTGCTGCCTTAATGACAGGTTGGACACTTGGTTCAGTCGTTGCCACTGTACTTGCAGGATGGCTGCTTCCAGAGCTAGGCTGGCGTTATCTTTACTATATTGCCATTGTTCCGATTGTTCTTGCGATTGGCATGTTCTTCCTGGTACCAGAACCACAAGCTTGGTTAAAGGCACGTCAAGAAAGATTGGCAGCCAAAGCCAGCGGCATAGTGCAGGAAAAGCCGAAGAATACCTTCAAAATGATCTTTGCCGATGCTTTAAGCCGTCGCATGTTCATCCTCTGGTCGTTCAGCACCGCATTCTTACAGTTTGGTTATTACGGCGTAAGTAACTGGTTACCGGCTTATCTGGAATCAGACTTAGGTATTAAATTTAAAGAAATGACCACCTATATGATTGGGACCTTCCTGATCATGATGTGTACCAAAGTGATCGCAGGCATTATTGCGGATAAAATTGGTCGTCGTGCAGTATTTGCTTTCGGTACCATGGGCACTGCAATCTTTATTCCAATTATTGTCTTTGGCAACACACCGGACAATATCTTATGGCTGATGCTGTTTTTCGGATTCCTTTACGGTATTCCATATGGCATTAACGCGACTTATATGACTGAAAGTTTCTCTACCAAAGTCCGTGGTACAGCTACAGGTGGCGCTTATAACATTGGCCGTCTAGGCGCAGTATTGGCACCTTTAACTATCGGCTATTTTGCGCAAGGTGGATCAATTGGTACAGGTCTACTCATCATGAGTGTGGCTTATTTTATTTGTGGCCTGATCCCGGCGATTTTCATTAAAAACCGTTTATTTGACCCACAAAAAGCTGACTAATTGATTAATCAAACATTTATAAAGACAGGAAGATGCTAGGAAGCAATTAAATGAATAAAATCACACAGGATATCGAAACCATACTGAAGCAGATTCCAGATGGTGCACATATTATGACCAGTGGCTTCGGTCTGGCAGGACAGCCAATCGAACTGATTGAAGCTTTGATTGATATTGGTCCTAAAGATCTGACTATTATTAATAATAATGCAGCTTCTGGTGACCGTGGTCTAACCAACTTGTTATTGTCAGGACTGGTGAAAAAAATGATCTGTTCATTTCCTCGTGCCAATAACTCCAAGGTTTTTGAAGAACTGTATAAAGCTGGAAAGGTTGAACTAGAGTTGGTGCCACAAGGCAACTTGGCTTGCCGTATTCAGGCAGCGGGTGCAGGTCTGGGCGCTATTTTTACGCCTACAGGTTACGGCACCAAGATTGCTGAAGGCAAAGAAACCCGCCATATCAATGGCAAGGACTATGTGCTGGAATATCCAATTCATGCAGACTATGCCTTGGTTTATGGCAATCAGGCTGATCAATGGGGCAATTTAACCTACCGTAAAGCAGCGCGAAACTTTGGCCCGTTAATGGCAAAAGCAGCCAGAACAACAATTGCCCAAGTGCATGAAATTGTAGAGCTAGGCGAGCTTGATCCAGAGATTATCGTAACGCCGGGTATTTTTGTGCAGCATGTGGTGAAGGTAGGAGATATCAAATAATGACAATTCAAAAACGTACACGCGAACAGATTGTAGAAAAAGTTGCACAGGATATTCCGACCGGTTCTTATGTGAATTTAGGCATTGGCTTACCAACACGCGTTGCCGGTTATTTAAAGCCTGAACAGGATATTATCCTGCATTCCGAAAATGGCGTTCTGGGTTTTACCGCTTTAACTGATCCTGATCAAGCTGATGATGATCTGATTAATGCCGGTAAAGAACTAGTCAGCATGCTGGATGGCGGCAGTTTTATGAACTCTGCAGATTCCTTCGATATTATGCGTGGCGGCCATTTAGATTTCTGTATTATGGGCGCCTTTCAGGTTGCTGTGAACGGTGATCTCGCTAACTGGCATACCGGTGCACTGGATGCGGTTCCAGCGGTGGGTGGGGCGATGGATCTGGCGGTTGGTGCTCGTTGTGTCTATGTTTGCATGGAACATGTCACTAAAAATGGCGAACCACGAATTGTGGAAGAGCTGACTTATCCGATTACCGGTAAAAACTGCGTTGACCGCATTTATACCGATTTGTGTATTATTGAACTCAAAGATAATCAGGCTTGGGTGCTAGAAATGGTCGATGGCTTGAGTTTTGAGGAACTTCAGCAACAGACAGGTTGCAAGTTGCTCGATGGCCGTGCAGCTGCACAGTTAAAAGCATCCGTATAATAAGCTAAGTCATTTAAATATGGTTAAAAATCGCAGCTTAGGCTGCGATTTTTTTTACGCTGTATTTTTATGCGTTTAGTTACGTATTCTAAAAGTGGACATTTCTATTTTTAGATTGCAACTAAATTTTGCATAATCGCCATTATGTTAAATGAGCTAGAAATTTTTAGGCAAAGCTTATTACAAAATCAATAATTAATAAGATACATCCAATTTTCCCTAGTGTATGAGCAAAGATCCCAACTGGTGAGAGAGATAGAGATTTATCTTTGGAAAAGAAATTTCTTAACGTTACTTCAGCTGTGAGTTGTTCATAAGTCATTAGAACGCCCATTTCAATACATACTAGAAATAACCCGATATTTCCTAAATATGCACTAATTTCTGTTTTACCATCTACAATATCCGAATAAATTTGGAATAAAGAGAATGCTGCAAATCCAAAACAGAAATACTTGAAATATGATTGCATCTTCATTCGGTTTTATTCAAAAGATTAAGTGCCATCAATCTAATGTATTTGTACAAGAAGTAATAGATATACCTGGAACAAGAGAAAACATTTCTTAGCAACTACAAGGCTAAAAATTCTAAACTTTCATTAGAAGAGATCATGTAACAAATGGCATATTATTTAAGAAATTTATTAGGCTCATTTGTAGGTTTAGTAGCTTTAACTGGTGCTGTATTAACACTGTTTGCATATAGCTCTGGGCCTTATATGACCCTAGGTATTATCTGCGGAATCATTCTTATGATATTAGGATTAACGCTCATTGGTTATATCAATGCAGCTACCGCACTGCAAAGTAAGACTCAACAAACCTTATACTTACATTCCGTATTAGTGATCTTGCTCTTCGCTACAGACTTAATTTTTGGCAATTTAGACTTATTGTTTACTATTTTAAGAAACATAGGCTTCTTTGTAATACTCCAATTTGGAGTCTATCTTTATGTAAAAAAGCGACAAATGAGCTTTAAAGAATTTCTAAAATTAACATAGATAATGTGTCATGCACTTCGCACTCAACCTCATATTTTATGAGTGCGTAGTTTTTAGTTTAGATCGATTAGGATTGGGACTGGATATTGACCAGATTGCGTTCGCGGCTTAGGTCGTAGCGGTTAATACTAAAGATGAGCAGGGCAAAGACAAAGCCTAATGCAACGCAGGCTGACCAGCCATACATTTTCCATAGGTTGAGTGATAGAAACGCACCAATCCCGGCACCTGAAAAGTAACAGGTCATATAAATGGCATTAATACGGGAACGGGCCTGCACCGAGATACGGTAAACCAGATTTTGGTTTAAGACGTGCAGTGAAGAAATCCCAAAATAGGCAGGAATTAAACCAATGATATATACCCATAAATAGCTCTGCGCAAAAAATAGGGGAATCCAGGCCAGAATTAATCCTGTGGTAGCGAGTTGTGCGACCCATTTTTCTCGGTGCCGTCCAATCATTTTACCGGTCCATTGTGATGACCAGATGCCGACTATACCAACGATGCCCATCAAGCCAATCTGGAAATCATTAAAATGATAGGGTGCTTCCGCCAGCACAAAAGTCATGGTGGTAAAAATAATACTCAGCATACCAAAGCCCAAACCACCAATGATGCTGCGTCGAATCAGCATCGGTTCGGTTTTAGCAAAGGTAAATAGTGAGCGATAAATCTGCAAGATGCTCATCTGTAGCTGACTTTTCGCCTTAGGTAACTGATACCACATGGCAATGCTGAGCAAGAGAATAGAACAGCCACTCAATAAGTATACGGCGTGCCAAGACCATAAGGTAGAAATCAGTCCTGATACAGTTCGGGCAAACAGGATACCGACCAAAACACCACTCATCAGCAGACCGACCACTTCAGCACTTTTTTCTCTTTGAGATAGGTTGGCCGCAAAAGGAATTAGAATCTGGGTGGTAATCGAACAGAAAGAGGCGAGCAGAGTAAAACCATACAGCATATGCAGATTGGTACTGGCAGAAAGTCCGATTAGCGCCAGACCGGTACACAGCATCAAACTACAAATGTAGAGACGTTTTTCAAATAAATCGCCTAGAGGCACAAACAAAAATAACCCAGTGGCATAACCAATCTGAGTTAAAACGACAGTCCAGCCAGACTCGGCTACACTGATATGCAGATCTTCTGCAATAGAATAAATTAATGGCTGGTTAAAATAGTTACAACCCGCGCAAAGTGCGCAGGTCATAGCCATCATAAACATAAACTTTCTTGAAATTTGCCCTTGGGCTGACATCCTTGTCTCCTAAGGCTTTAGAAACTATAAGTCGCTGATAAGTTCACACGAGAAACATCCGCTTCTCGATTATCAAAAGTTTCACGCTTACCGTGGTGATATTCTGCGCCCAGATTAATCTTTGGAACTGGAGAATAAATCACGTTAGCCACATAGTCGGTTAAACGTTTATTGGTTTCAGGATTCGCGCGTGCATAGTCGCTGGAATCATCAAAATCAACAACGCTGGCATTAATGCTACTACGTAGTTTTGGCGTAAATTTATGCGTAAAGCCGATATTTAAGCTATTAAATTCATTGAGTAAAAGTTCATTATTGATTGGGTCGACTGAATAATCACCACCCCAGGCAGCACCATCAGTTGTTGAACCTTGAGTCAAGAAAGCTGCAATACGCTGGTCGCCGACCATATGGAAATAGTTACCCTGGATCGAGTTTTGATCATCGAGATGATAACGACCACCAAGACCTACACCCCAACCAACTTTTTCAATATCACCTGTATCTGTTTGCGCCTGCTTTTGATTGACAAAGCCTTGAGCTAATAAATGCAGCGGACCTGATTGATGAACATATTTAGTGGTTAAAGCAGGCAAGGCAGAAGAACGATCGCCACCGGCCATGTACTCCAGACCGACATTCCAGGTATTTTCCGGATCAAGTTTGAAAGCATAGCTCACCTGAGGTGTACGTAAGACTGATCCACCCAAGAACAAGCTGTAGGCGACAGCTTCAGTGCTAATCTCTGGTGTAGACATCAATGACCAGGCCTGACCAAAAGTCCAGTTATAGTATTTTAAATGCGCATGACGGATACGTAAGCCACCATCGCCTTTACCATTATTCGTCCAGGAGTCGGCTTCTAAACGTGCAGAAACATTCGGATTGCCACCTAAGTCTTTGGCCAGAAAACCAATTCGGCTGGCAGCTGCAGTAAAATCTGAACGGGTAGAGTCAGGTTCAGTAAAAGGTACTTTATTGATCTGATTAATGGTACGACCACGTTCTTTTGGAGTGCTCTTAAAATCAATAGCACCATCCAGACGGATCAAGCCATAAACATCGACATTATCAACCATCGAACTCAAAGTTTTAGAGTCTTGTGCTTTGGCTTCTTCCTGCTGGTTCTTTAACGCAAGTTGAGCTGCTTTTTGCTGTTCCAGTTCAGCTTGGATTTGCTTTAACTGTGATTCTAAAAACTGCATCCGGTCTTCAGACGCTTCTGCTGAAAATGCCTGTGCTGAAGCAATACCACATAACGTCGCTAAAACTAATTTTTTCATTTCTTAATCCCTAAAGAAATATTTCAGATGTATAAGAAGGAAAGCTCTTTTCCTTGTTGTTGCTCTAATTTTTAAATGCAGAGATGCTAACTTCGGAATAATGAGTATGAGGCCAGTTCAACAGGAACCATCCAGTTCAGGTCAAACCCCATAGGTTCGATATTTAAAGTCATAAAAATTTGGATTGAGGAGGGCCGTTAATTTACAGCCCTTACACAGGTTAAGTTATTCTGCTTTTTGTGGATCGTATAAACGGTCTTTAATAAACAGGGCAGGAATCAAACCGCATAGGAAGTAAGCTGCACCCATTACCAATAGACCAGTACCGATCGAACCATTCATCGCAAGATAACCAATGGTAATTGGAGCGAAGATTGCACCGATACGACCAATATTGAACGCACCGCCAACTGCTGTACCACGAACTCCAGTTGGGAAACTTTCAGTTAGATAGGTTGCATTAATTGCATATGGAATACCGTACAGGAAGCCGAAGATCAGCATCAGTACACCAATGTTATCGGCATTGTGCATATACACGACAACAGGAATAAATAGCGCTGTTCCCATGGTGCCGAAAGCAAACACAATACGGCGACCAATTTTATCAGCCACATAACCTGCAATGATCTTGGCGAACATCATGGTGATAAAGGTACCCACCATGTATAGCGCCATTTCCTTGAATTTAATGCCTAACTCAGCTTCAAGATAACTTGGTAACCAGTTACTTACACCGAAATAACCGAATAGCAGGAAACCAGAGCTGAAAGACCAAAGGATGAACATCTTGCCATGGGTTTTATCTTTAAGAATGGTGATATATGGATTGCCTTTTTTAGCATCATTATCCACGATCTGACCAGTTCTTTTCATTTCACGCACACGTTTCCATGATTCTGGCTCTGGCACCATAAAGTGCATCAGGATACCCAAAGCTAATGGAGCAATTGTGATCCAGTACAGCATACGCCAGCCGAATTCAGGAATGATCCAGCCCGAAATCATGGTAATCACCAATGAACCTAAAGTGAAACCAGTCATCAATGTTGCCAGTACAGTAGTACGGTATTTGGTTGGTACGTATTCTGACATCAAGGTATTACAGGCAATATATAAACAGCCTAAACCCAAGCAAGAAAGGGTACGTAGAATTGAGAATTCAGTATAAGACTGGGCAAAACCTGAATAAGCAGACAATATCGAGAAAGCAATAGTTGCTAATACGATGACACGCACACGTCCAAACTTGTCACAGGCCCATCCACCGACAAAGCCACCAATTCCCATACCCAAAAGAGAATAACTTCCCAAGGCGCCAGCCTGTACAGAAGTCAGTCCCCATTCCGCTTTCAGACTGGTCAAACTGAAAGCCAGAATACCAATGTCTGCACCGTCACATAGTAAAATCAAAAAAGCAAAGACAAAGGCCGTCATCCACAGGCGTTTAGGTGCCTGTTTGACGGTGCCGTCGGAGGAGACTCCCGTTTTAGTTTCCTCAGCTACGATGGTATCGCTTGTCATTCTTATATCCTCTATAAATTAAAAGTAGCATTTCCTCTGCTACCGCTAAATCCATTTTCTTCCTCACGGAAAAGCATTTTCCTTATCTACGGTCTAAGCGTCTGTGCACATTCGTCCTGTTACGATCAGGCTGGATCTGATTTTTCCGTTTCACCTTGAGTGAAAAATCACTGAACAACGTAGTATCCTTATGACGGAAATTAATTTTTTTATTTTGTATTGTGGTTATTATTTACATAAATGAATAACCAAAATTCGAATTAAATAATTAATTCCGTATTGCGAAATCAATTAATCATAAAATAGCCAACTGAACAAGAGTTTTTACTCTAATTTTTATTAAAAAATAACTTTTTTGAGTTTTTGAGAGAAAAAATCTTGATTTATGGGTTTAGAAACCGTAGTTTTATATAAAATAAAATTTCGCTATACAAAATAAATGGAGATTTTTGATGGAACAGGTAGTTCAAGTAGAGCAAATCTCGACACATGTGGCGATGGTCAAGATCCATCGTCCAGAAGCTAAAAATGCCCTGAATACAGAAGTACGTCAGAAACTGGCTGCGGCTTTTCTGCAATTGAATGATGATGAAAATATCCGCGCCATTATTCTCACTGGTGGTGAAACTGACTTCGCAGCAGGTGCAGACCTTAAAGAATTAGCCAATGCTGAAACGATCCAGATGATGCAACGTCGTACTGAGCGTTACTGGCAAGCCATCGCACAATGTTCAAAGCCGGTGATCGCAGCAGTAAACGGTTATGCATTGGGCGGCGGTTGTGAACTGGCGATGCATGCTGACATTATTATTGCCGGGAAAAGTGCCCAGTTCGGTCAGCCTGAAGTCAAAGTAGGGGTGATGCCGGGTGCTGGTGGTACACAGCGTTTATTTCGTGCCGTGGGTAAATTCCATGCGATGCGTATCATCATGACGGGTTGTCTGGTGCCTGCACCAGAAGCGTATCAGATTGGTTTGGTGTCTCAAGTAACGGAAGACAGCGAAACCCTGGCAACAGCAATCAAAATGGCAGAAGGTCTGGCAAAAATGCCGCCAATCGCGCTGGAACAAATCAAGGAAGTGGCTTTACTGGCTGAAGATGTGCCACTCAATGCCGGATTAATGCTGGAACGTAAATCCTTCCAGATGCTGTTTTCTTCAGAAGATCAAAAAGAAGGTATGCAAGCCTTTATCGAAAAACGTAAACCAAATTATCAGGGACGATAAGCATGAGCATTCAAATTCAGAAAATCGGTATTATTGGCGTAGGTACGATGGGTGCGGGCATTGCCCAGATCGCAATTCAATCTGGCCATGATGTGGTGCTGTTTGATGCCAAAGCGGGTGCTGCTGAACAGGCACAGGAAAAGCTGGCTAAAACATTAAATACCCTGGCTGATAAAGGTAAATTCAGCCATGAAAAAGCTGCTGAAGATCTTGCTCATTTATCCATTGCCCAGCAGATCGAAGACCTGAAAGATTGCGATTTAATCGTTGAAGCGATTATTGAAAATCTGGAAATCAAACAAAAGCTGATGCAGCAACTGGAAGGTATCGTAAAACCGGAAGCAATTCTGGCATCCAATACATCTTCACTGTCTATCAGTGCGATTGCCGCCAATTGCAGCCAACCGGAACGCGTTGCCGGTTATCACTTCTTTAACCCAGTACCACTGATGAAAGTGGTTGAGGTCATTGAAGGCTTTAATACCCGTGCTGATATTGTGGATGCGCTTACTCAGTTATCTACAAAAATGGGACATCGCCCGGTAAAAGCCAAAGATACCCCAGGATTTATCATTAACCATGCTGGTCGTGCCTTTGGTAGTGAAGCCTATGCGATTCTGAATGAAAATGTCACTCCATTTTATGACATTGACCGCATCTATCGTGACGGCATCGGTTTCAAGATGGGACCATTCGAGTTAGGCGATCTGACCGGGATGGATGTATCTCATCCGGTAAGTGAATCGATTTATCACCAATATTATGAAGAAACACGTTACCGCCCAAGCGTGATTACCCGCCAGCGTTTTATTGCTAAACAGCTAGGCCGTAAAACTGGTAAAGGTTTTTACGATTATACCTCGGGGAGCAAAGTAGGTGATGTGGCTCCAACCTTGGTTGAAAAGCTGGATCAATATCCATCGGTTTGGCTGGGTACAGAATATAGCGAAGACCGTCAAGCGCTTGAGCAATATCTACAGCAGTTCAACATCCAGATCGAGCAGACTGACGCACCTTCAGCAGATGCTTTAATTTTAATTGCGACTTATGGTGAAGATGCCACTTCAGCAGCAGTCCGTTATCAAGTATCTCCGCAGCAAGTAGTCTGTATCGATCTGCTTTATGGCCTGAATAAACACCGTACTTTAATGCCAACGTTTGTGACCAAAGCTGAACTGGTAAATGCAGCACAATCGATTTTCAATCTGGATGGTGTGACTGCGAGCACAATTCAGGAAAGCGTCGGCTTTGTGGCGCAACGTGCTTTAGCAATGATTGTGAATCTTGGCTGTGATATTGCCCAGCAAGGTGTTGCCACTGTAGAAGATATCAACGTTGCCGTGAAGTTAGGCCTTGGTTATCCATACGGCCCAATTGAATGGGGCGATGTATTAGGCGCTGAAAAAATTCTGAAAATTCTAGACCGTATGACGGCGATTACCCGTGACCAGCGTTACCGTCCAAGTCCTTGGTTACGCCGCCGCGTTCAACTCGGTTTACCTCTTGTTCATACTACACATTAATTAAAAAGTTAAAGGAATAACACTCATGTTAAATGCTTATATTTATGATGGTTTACGTTCTCCAATCGGTCGCCATGCAGGAAGCCTGGCCACTGTGCGTCCAGATGATCTGGCAGCAACAGTCATTAAAAATCTGCTAGAAAAAACCGGTATTCCAGCAGCTGACGTAGAAGATGTGATCTTTGGTAGCACGAACCAAGCCGGTGAAGACAGCCGTAATGTGGCTCGATTTGCAGCATTGCTTGCTGGTATGCCAGTGACCGTTCCAGGTCAAACAGTTAACCGTCTATGTGCGTCGGGCCTGGGTGCTGTGATCGATTCAGCACGTGCCATTACCGCAGGTGAAGGCGAACTGTATATTGCAGGTGGTGTAGAGAGCATGACACGTGCACCGTTTGTAATGGCTAAAGCTGAAAGCGCGTATTCACGTGATGCCAAAATCTATGACACCACGATTGGTACACGTTTCCCGAACCGTAAATTCACCGATCAGTTTGGCGCGCACAGCATGCCGGAAACAGGTGATAACGTCGCTGAAGAGTTTGGCATTACGCGTGAACAGGCAGATACTTTTGCTGCTGCATCACAAGCGAAATATCAAGCTGCAAAAGAAGCAGGTTTCTTTGAAGGTGAAATTACCCCGATTGAAGTTTCACAAGGGCGTAAATTGCCGCCTAAATTAGTGACTGAAGATGAACATCCACGTCCATCTTCAACATTTGAAGCATTATCCAAGCTAAAACCGCTTTTCGAAGGTGGTGTAGTGACTGCGGGTAACGCATCAGGTATCAATGACGGCGCTGCAGCACTGATTATCGGCAGTGAAAAAGTTCAGGAACAGTATGGCTTAAAACCTTTAGCACGTATCCTGTCTTCTGCAGCCGCTGGCATTGAGCCACGCATCATGGGCGCGGGTCCAATCGAAGCAATCAAAAAAGCCGTAAAACGTGCAGGTTTGACGCTAGATGATATGGACATTATCGAGATCAATGAAGCATTTGCCAGCCAGGTATTATCTTGCTTGAAAGGCCTGGATGTTGCATTTGATGATCCGCGTGTGAATCCAAATGGTGGTGGTATTGCGATTGGCCATCCATTGGGCTGTTCAGGTGCTCGTTTGGCTTTAACTGTTGCGCGTCAATTACAGCGTACGGGTAAAAAATATGCCGTGATCAGCTTATGTATCGGTCTGGGTCAAGGTCTTGCGATGGTGATTGAAAACCCTGAAGCTGCATAACCACTTTAGTCATCGTATTAATGCCATGTATAGCTGATATACATGGCATTTTTTATTGGACTATTTATATAGAAATAAAAATCCCTGCATATCGCAGGGATTAATTAAATCAGCGTAAGGATTATTTGCGGCCAGTGACCAATAAAGTTGCTGAACCAAAGGCATAAATTTTACCGTCTTTGTCGATAATTCGTCCTTCTGAAGTCAGTACATTGCGCCCAATCCGGATCACTTCACCAATCGCAGTATAAGTTTCACCATTTTTCATGGCTTTGAGCATTTTGACATTCAGGTCAATAGTAGAAAAACTGACACCAGCATCAACTGTGGTATGAACCGCTGCACCTGTTACGCTGTCCAGAACAGTAGCGCAAAATCCACCATGAATGCCACCTTGTAGGTTGAAATGACGTTCATCTGGATAAACTTCATATTCCACGTAGTTTTCACGGACGACACTGAGTTTCATGGGAATCAGTTGTCCCATCGCTGAACCAGGCAATTCGCCATTTTTAATTGCAGTTAGATATTCAAGTCCATTCATTTGAGCTGTAGTCATATAACTTCCCTTTAATAAAATATTTCGCTTTATGAAATAATATTCTGTTTTTCTAAAATTATGATATAACAGATAGTGATCGAAATGCTATATTTTTCCAGGATGGAATGATGACAATAAAAAATCTCGTTACAGCTGCTGAATGGCAGGCACGCTGTGAACTGGCTGCGCTTTATCGCATTATTGCGCATTATCGGATGACTGACTTGATTGATACTCATATCAGCCTAAGAGTTCCAGATCAGCCAGATTGCTTTCTGATTAATCAATATGGGGTCGCATTTGAAAAAATGCGTGCCTCAACGCTGGTGAAGATTAATCATGAAGGGCAGGTGGTAGAAAGCTATGAACAAGACAAGCCAGTCAATATGGCAGGCTTTGTGATTCATTCTGCAATTCATGACGCGCATCCTCATCTGAACTGTGTCATTCATACGCATACCGCGGATGGAATTGCTGTTTCTGCGCAGAAACACGGCCTTCTCCCAATTTCCCAGCATGCCATGAAATTTTATCAGCATGTGGCCTATCACGAATATGAAGGCGTTGCGCTTTCAACTAACGAACAAGAACGCTTGATTCAGGACTTGGGCGACCATCGTGCCATGATTTTACGCAATCACGGGCTATTAACAGCTGGGGAAACCATTGCACGGGCTTTTCATGAAATCTATTTCCTGGAACGCGCCTGTCAGGCACAGGTGAAGGCCTTAAGCGGCGGTGCCGAGTTGCATTATCCAGCTGAAGAAGTCCGAATTAAAACAGCCAAACAGTTCGCCAGTCCTCTCATTGAACCGATTTTACAGCGTGCCTGGCAGGCCGCTTTGTCCCTGATTGAGCATCAATATACGGAGTATGCATCATGATTGTTATTTCCAGTTCTGTACCAAATATTGAAGCCATTCTGGTCAAGTCTTTTCAAAAATATGCGCCAGCTGGTAGTTTCTGTACAGTTGACAGCCCTGAAGCTGAACAGGCAACCACGGTTGCTGCCTGGTTTCCAGATCTGGAAAAAGTGCAGCAGCTACCAAAGCTTGGCCTGATTCATTCGATTGCTGCTGGGGTAGAACATTTAAACTTAAATGCTGTACGCCCAGATCAAGCCGTTTGCCGGGTACTGGATCCACATCACCAAAAGGGCATGTTTGATTATCTGCTTTGGGGCGTGCTGTATTTTCAGCGTTATTTTGACCGCATGATCCAACAGCAAAAGCAGCAGCTGTGGAAGCAGTATCGCCAGAGCTATAGCCATCATATCCAGATCGGGATTATGGGACTGGGGCATATGGGCGGATACGTAGCAGAACGTTTCGCAGACATGGGCTATCAAGTCTCTGGTTGGTCGAATTCCCCAAAAGACATTAATCAAGTCAAAAGTTATGTGGGCCAAGAACAGCTTTCCGAATTCCTGGCTCAAAGTCAGATTCTGATTAACCTACTACCACTTACTGAAGAAAATACCGGTATTCTTTCTGCTGAATTATTTCAGCAACTGCCTGAACAGGCGGCTTTGATTCATGTCGGGCGTGGCCAGCATTTAATCGAGCAGGATTTATTGGATGCGCTGGATTCAGGTCATCTTCGTGGTGCGATTGTTGATGTGTTTGAGCAGGAGCCGTTACCTGTGGACCATCCATTCTGGCAGCATGAAAAAATTGTGGTGACACCACATGTTGCCTCACATGCCCCAATGTCTGTGGTGGTAGAGCAGATACTGGAAAATGACCGCCGATTAAATCAGGGCCTGGATTTGTGTCATCAGGTGGATGTCAATAAAGGCTATTAATTGTAGAGATACAGACAAAAAAATAAGGAAATTGATGATGTGGGAAATGATTCAGACCCAGGTTCAGCAAGGCGTTGCCACTTTAAGTTTTAACCGTCCAGATTCACTGAACAGTTTCAATCGGCAAATGCATGAGGAAGTGCAGCAGGTGCTGAAAAGCTGGAATACAGACTCGGATATTCGGGTGATTGTGATTCGTGGTAATGGTCGGGCATTTTCAGCGGGACAGGATTTAAAAGAACGTGCCGGGCAGCTCGGTAGTGTGCCGTTGCCTCCCGAAGGCTCTCTAGCCAAATATTATAATCCTTTGATCAACCTGATTCGTAAAAGTCCCAAACCGGTGCTTGCGGCAGTAAATGGTGTGGCTGCCGGTGCAGGGGCCAATATCGCGCTGGCTTGCGATCTGGTTATTGCCAAGGAAAGTGCCAAATTTATTCAAGCCTTTTCTAAAATTGGCTTAATTCCTGATGCCGGCGGCACCTGGATGTTGCCGCGTTTGATCGGCTATGCACGTGCCATGGCACTGACTTTACTTGGTGAGCCTGTGCATGCCAAAGAAGCGGCTGAAATGGGTATGATCTGGAAAATGATCCCTGATGCAGAATTTGATGCTTATATCGATGAGCTTGCACAGCGACTGGCACGACAGCCGACCTATGCACTGGCCTTAACCAAACAGGCTTTGCAACGCAGTGCTGAAAATAGCATGGATCAGCAACTGGAGCTGGAACAAAACCTGCAATACTTGGCCTTAAGTAGCCAGGACTACAAAGAGGGTGTGCAGGCCTTTGTTGAAAAACGTCCTGCACAATTTACCGGACGCTAAGGAGAACATTCATGAACATTCAAACGCGTATCACCGAGCTTTTAGGCATTCGCTATCCGATTATTCAGGGCGGCATGATGTGGGTCGGTACCGCAGAAATGGCCAGTGCAGTCTCCAATGCGGGTGGTTTGGGAACGCTGACGGCATTGACACAACCCACACCTGAAGCGCTGACCAAGGAAATTGCACGTTGCCGTGAAATGACGGATCAGCCTTTTGCGGTCAATTTAACTTTATTACCCGCTGTAAACCCACCGCCGTATGCCGAATATCGTCAGGCCATTATTGAAAGTGGAATCAAGATTGTAGAAACGGCAGGTAACAAGCCACATGAACATATTGAGGCCTTTAAACAGCACGGCATCATTGTGATTCATAAATGTACCTCGGTCAGACATGCACTTTCAGCACAACGAATCGGTGCGGATGTGATCTCGATTGACGGTTTTGAATGTGCCGGCCATCCGGGTGAAGATGATATTCCTGGACTAATCCTGATTCCAGCAGCCGCTGATCAGCTCACTATACCGATTGTAGCGAGTGGTGGTTTTGCGGATGGTCGTGGTCTGGTAGCAGCACTCGCTTTAGGTGCTGAAGGCATCAATATGGGGACACGTTTCTGTGCCACACAAGAAGCGCCAATCCATCCCAACATCAAGCAGTTTTATGTCGACAATGATGAAAGGGCAACGCATCTGCTTTACCGCCAGTTCAGAAATACTGCGCGTGTTGCCAAAAATGCGGTATCTAACCTCGTCGTTAAAATGGGTGAAGATCCAAATCTGGAATTTGAACAGATTCGCCCTTATGTCAGTGGCTTAAAAGGCAAGCTGGCTTTGGAAAATGGCGATGTAGATGCAGGCGTACTGACAGCAGGTCAAGTCATGGGATTGATCCATGATATCCCGACCTGTCAAACGCTGATTGACAATATCATGCAAGAAGCAGAACAGATTGTTCAGCAACGTTTGGCTCAGTTTTTCCCGCGCTAGATCGATTTATTTTGATCATTTAATAAAAAGCCATTCATTACCGAATGGCTTTTTTATACCAAAGTTTTAATTTTTTAAATGTGATTTTTTATGTCATGACTAGATTTTATCCATGCACTTATATTATATTCGACCTAAAACATAATTTCGTATTATGAAATTAATTGTCATAAATATACAAATTAGAACTCATACAAGGGAATTACGATGAGAAATTATATTGCGCCATTAAAAGACATGAAGTTTGTCCTGAAAGATCTGCTCAATGTTGAACAGAAATACGAAGGCTATGCAAAGTTCGCAGACAAAGTTTCTATGGATATTATGGAACAATATCTGGAAGTCGCTGCTGACTTTTGCCAAAACGAACTTCTACCAATTAATGCGACAGGCGACCAGCAGGGCTGCCGTCTGCAAGATGGCGTCGTGACTACACCGGATGGTTTTAAAGCTGCTTATGACAAATATGTAGAACTTGGTTTTACCTCATTAACTGGTGATGAAAAATATGGTGGCCAAGGCTTCCCGACCTTATACCGTATTGCCATTTCAGAAATTATTACGGCGACTAACTGGTCTTGGGGTATGTACCCAGGCCTGTCACATGGTGCGATGCGTACCTTAGAGCATCATGGTAGCGATGAACAGAAACAGAAATTCCTGGTACCTTTAATTGCAGGTCGCTGGACCGGAACCATGTGTTTGACTGAATCACATGCCGGTTCTGATCTGGGCCTGATCCGTACCAAAGCGGTGCCAAATGAAGATGGCAGCTACAGCATCAGCGGTGAGAAAATCTTTATTTCTGCAGGTGAGCATGACCTGGCGGAAAATATCGTGCATATCGTATTGGCACGTTTACCGGATGCACCAGCAGGTACTAAAGGTATTTCACTGTTTATCGTGCCTAAATACAATCTGGATGAAGCTGGAAATGTGGCTTCACGCAATGGCGTGGTGTGTAGCGCAATTGAACACAAGATGGGTATTCATGGCAATGCGACCTGTGTACTGAATTTTGATAATGCCAAAGGTTTCCTGATCGGGCCTGAAAACCGCGGCTTGAACTGCATGTTTACTTTTATGAACTCTGCGCGTATTGGTACAGCGATTCAAGGTTTGGCTGCAGCTGAATCTTCTTATCAAGGCGCATTGGCTTATGCCAAAGACCGTCTGGCCATGCGTTCACTTGAAGGTGCGAAAGAGCCAAACCTGCCTGCGGATCCAATTATCGTGCATCCAGCAGTGCGTAATATGCTACTGACTCAAAAGGTATTTGCAGAAGGTTCACGTGCCTTGGCTTATTATCTGGCAACGTATGCTGATATCGCTGAAGCAACGGATAATCCTGAAGAGAAGAAAGCTGCAGAAGACCGTCTGGCATTATTGACCCCAATTGCTAAAGCCTTAATGACCGAAACAGGTGTAGAAGCTGCCAAACACGGTATGCAGGTCTTTGGTGGACACGGCTATATTGCTGAACATGGCATGGAACAGATTGCCCGTGATGCACGTATTGCCAGTCTGTATGAAGGTACTACTGAAATTCAATCAATCGACTTGCTGGCGCGTAAAGTGCTAGGTTCAAAATTGGGTTTGCTCACTGCATTAACGGATGAGATTCAGGGCTTTGTTAAAGAGCATCAGCAACATGCCCAGTTTAACCAGCAGGTTGCACAAGTGAGCCAGCTGACTGAGCAATGGCTAGAATTAACCAAAACGATTCAGGCTCAGGCACAACAGTCTGCCAATGAAATCGGTGCGGCATCTGTGGATTACCTATATTTCTCTGGTTATGTGGTGTCTTCGTATTTATGGCTGAAAATGGCGATTACGGCGCAGCAAAAAATTGAGGAAGGCAATACTGATCCGTTCTATGCAGCGAAGATTAAAACCGCGCAATTCTTCTTTGCACGTATTCTGCCAAGAACTTCAACCCACATTGCCAATATTCAGGCCGGTGGTGAGAGCCTGTTCCTGCTGACTCCTGAAGAGTTCAAATTCGATTAATCCTTTTACCCACGATCAATCTTTCGATCGTGGGTCTTTTTTTCTTACTACTTTTTTATCCTGCACAAAATTCAATATCGATGAGTACTTTTTAGTATTGCATCGGCCATAAAACAACAAGATCAGGAGTCTATATGGATTTAGACACGATTACTCGACAATGTCCTTATGGTGATCAACAACTGACTTATCATGAAGTCGGAGAGAAATCCTCATATCCCACCATTATTCTGATTCATGGCACAGGTGGAAATACGGACAAACATTTCAGCTATATTTTTCCCATGCTCGGTATTCATCAGCGGGTTTTATCAATTGATTTGCATACCCCGGATAAATCCGATTTAGCAGTGACTGATTTTAGTCAACAAGTTGAAGCACTGATCCAGTATGCAGTGGCAGAAGATGAAGCAATTACCGTGGTGGGTTATTCACTCGGTGCCGTGATTGCTGCACAAGTAGCCGCGAGTCTTAGACAGCGCGTAGCACATTTGATTCTGTTAGCGGGTTGGGCAAAAACCAGTTCGGTGCAACAACTACGGACCGCGATCTGGCAACAGCTATTTAATGATCAATCTGCGGCATTGCCACATTTTGTGAATTATTGCCTGTATAGCGATGACTATCTGTCAGCCCGTTCTGAAAAACAGGTGCTTGATCTGGCACGCTTTGTAAAGCCTTCCCAAGATGCAGCCAAACAGCGTGAACTGAATTATCGCATTGATATTACTGCCATCTTGCCAGATATCTCTGCAGAGACATTAATCGTGGCTTGCCGTGAAGACCGCATGGTGCCATTAGCCCAAGCAAAATTACTCTTTGCTTCGATTCAGAACAGCCGATATATCGAAATTGCTTCAGGGCATGCGATCCATATCGAAGCGCCAGCAGAAGTGGTGCAACTGATCAACCAGTTTAGCCAGCATCCAGAACAGTATCCGGCGAATCAAAAAATCCAGCCCATGATGCCGTAAAAAAGGAGAAAAATAATGCAAGCTCAAGGACAGCGCAGCAAGATTTTAATTGTAGGCAGCGGTTTCGGTGGATTAGGCATGGCGATCCGTCTTAAACAGCAGGGCATTCACGATTTTAAAATCATTGAACGTGCAGCAGAAGTAGGGGGAACATGGCGTGATAACACCTATCCCGGCGTCGCCTGTGATGTACCGTCACATTTATATTCTTTCTCTTTCATTAAAAATCCCAATTGGTCACGTGTCTTTCCGCAAGGGGCAGAAATTCAGCGCTATTTGATTCAATGCTGTGATCAGGAAAATATCCGGCCACATATTGATTTTCATACACAACTGGAAAAAGCCAGCTGGAATACCGAAAAACGTAGCTGGAATATTCAGACCTCTAAAGGTGTTTATGAAGCGGAATTTTTAATTACCGCTACTGGGCATCTGGCAGATGAACATCTCCCACAAATTCCGGGACTAGAAGAATTCCAAGGTCAGGTGATGCATTCTGCACGCTGGAATCACGAAGTTAATCTGGATAATCAGCGCGTCGTTGTCGTAGGTTCAGGGGCTTCTGCTATTCAGCTTGTACCGGAAATTGCCAAAACAGCAAAAAGTCTGACCGTATTGCAACGCAGTGCACCGTATATTTTGCCGCGACCAGACCGACCTTATTCTGAGTCAGAAAAACAGCTCTTCCGCAAAGATCCGGACAGCATGTCAGCGTTAAGACATTCCTTGTTCTGGGGTAATGAATACAATTTTGCCCAGCGCCGTAATCTGAAAAGCCAGATCGAGCGGGTCAAGAAAAATTGTCTGCAATTTTTAAAACATCAGATTTCAGATCCTGAATTACAGCAGAAACTCACACCGAATTATGAACCGGGCTGCAAGCGTTTATTGCTGTCCAATGATTATTATCCGACTTTTCTAAAACCCAATGTCACGCTTGAAAATTCAGCTTTGGCTGAAATTACGAAAGACGGTGTAATCAGTAAGTCCGGCAATGAATTCCCTGCAGATATCATCGTATTCGCCACCGGGTTTGAAGCGGCACGTCCACCCTATGCGGCAAAGGTGGTAGGTAAACAGGGTTTAAGCCTGGAGCAGCAATGGTCTAGTGGTATGCAGGGTTATCAATCTACGACCGTCCATAACTTTCCAAACTTGTTTATTCTAAATGGTCCTAATACCGGAAGTGGGCATAACTCAGCACTTTATTTCCTGGAAACCCAATTTGATCTGGTACTGGACGCCTTGCAGTTTTTTGAACAGGAACAGATTCAGGTCTTTGAAGCTGATCAAGATGCTGAAAATGCCTATATGCAGGAGTTACAGCAGCTTTCCCAAGGCAGTGTCTGGTTATCAGAAAGCTGTAAAAGCTGGTATCTGGACCCGCTGAGTCGCAAGCTGACTTTGGTCTGGCCAGATTATGCGCATTCATTCAGAGACAAAAACCAGCATTTTATTCGCAGTGGTTACTATTATGAATACATGGAAAATGCTCAAAGAAAAGTTGTCTGATTTTTAAATTTTACTCATTAAAAAACCAGTCTATTTGACTGGTTTTTTATCAAAAGATGATGGAGATTAATCTGCTTTTTGCGGATCATATAAGCGGTCACGTATAAACAGTGCAGGAATCAGACCGCAAATAAAATAGGCACCGGCCATTACCAGTAGACCTGTTCCAATTGAGCCTCCATGAGCAAAATATCCAATTGTAAGTGGTGCAAATACTGCTCCGATACGACCTATATTAAATGCGCCGCCTACAGCAGTACCACGAATCGAAGTAGGGAAGCTTTCAGTCATATATGTGGCATTAATGGCAAATGGCATACCATATAAGAAGCCGAACATGAGCATCAGGTACAAAATATTGGTCGGTGTATTGAAATAAATTACAATCGGAAGAAACAGGGCTGTGCCCATGGTTCCAAAAGCGAACAAGGCACGTCGTCCGAAACGATCTGCCAGAATGCCTGCGACGATCTTGGCAAAAATCATGATCATAAACGTGCCAACCATATAGCCAGTCATGGCCTTAAAACTGATGCCCAGATTCGATTCCAGATAGGCAGGTAACCAGTTACTTAAACCGGCATAACCAAATTGCAGGGCACCTGCACTTAAAATCCATAGTAAAAACATCCAGCGGTGATTTTTATCTTTGAGAATGACTTTATAAGGATTCTGCTTTTTCACCTTAACTTTGCTAGCTGCTTCCTGACGTTTTAATTCACGTGAACGTAGCCATGAATCCGGTTCAGGAACAAGAAAATAAAGCAGAAAAGCCAGAACGATCGGGCAAATGGTAATCCAGTACAGCATACGCCAGCCATATTCAGGAATAATCCAGCCCGCCAGTAAAGTTGCACATAATGAACCTAAGGTAAAACCGGCCATAAGTGCTGCCAGAACAGTCGTCCGGTATTTTGTCGGAACATATTCTGACATTAAGGTATTACAGGCGATGTATAGGGAACCCAGTCCAATAGCTGCAATACTGCGGATAATTAAAAACTGATGGTAAGATTCTACAAAGCCCAAGGTGCAGGATAAGCTGGAAGCAAGAATCATATAAAATACAATAACTTTCACCCGGCCAAAACGGTCACAGGCCCAACCGCCAATTAATCCGCCAATCACTCCACCGACCAGACTCCAGCTCCCTAAGGCACCTGCCTGAACCGTGGTTAAATTAAATTCAGCTTTGATACTGGTGAGGCTATAGGCCAAAAAAGCCAGATCAACACCGTCTGTAAGTAAAATAAGAAAACATAGAATAAACGCGGTCATCCATATTTTTTAGGCTGAACTGTGACTCGTTCAGCTTCTAGCACTGAAGTTTCATACGTCATCATCGACATCCTTTTCTTGTTACATTGCTGTTTTATAAGAATGAATCCACATTCTTTTGTTGATTTACTGATTTATTATTTCGCTATAAGAAATGTTATATTATTAATTGATAAAATATATCCAAATAATTAGCCATAAAATTCGTGATTTTATTTGTAAAAATTTGAAATTAGCCAAATATTGCATTGATTTGGGAGGAAAGATAACGTTATTATTTTTTAATCAAAATAAAGTTTCACGATACAAAATAAATTTAAAATCAAGGATAGGAGTGCTGTAATGACAAGTCAGCCATGGATGGAAGAATATAAAAAATGGAATGTCAATCCGGAATTTACCCGGCCCGATCCTGACAAAACTTTGAGTACGACGATTGCTGAGAATCTGCTTAAGTTTAAGGATAAGACTGCATTCTTTTATCTGGATCGAAAGTTCAGCTATCAGGAGATTGATGTTTATAGCCAGAAACTGGCTACTTACCTACAGAATCTAGGCCTAGCAGCCGGTAGCCGCATCGCGGTGATGTTGCCGAATATTATTCAATATCCGATTGCGACTTTCGCGATTATTCGTGCGGGTTATATTCTGGTTAATGTAAACCCGATGTACACCCAACGTGAGTTGTATCATCAAGTTCAGGATTCAGGAGCAGAAGCCTTGATTATTCTGGGCTCAACCTTAGAACAGTTAAATAATCTGGATGAATGTTCTGCGCTAAAACATGTGATTTCTACCCATCCACTCGATTTCATTCAGGATCAGTCAGTTTCAATTTATAGCCAAACAGCGCAATATCCTGATAAACATTTTTCTGACTTTAAGCAGGCGATTGATCAGGTACAGGTGATTGATTTTGTAGCGCCTGTACAGCAGCAGGAAGATACTGTCATTCTGCAATATACCGGTGGGACTACAGGTGTTTCCAAAGGGGCTGAACTCAGTCATCGCAATATCTTATTTAATATTGCCCAGAACAGTACGGTGTTTATCAGCCATTTTGGTGACCGCTATGCCACTGAAGAAGAATATGTGTTTTGTGCCTTGCCGCTGTATCACATTTATGGTTTTACCATCTGCCTGTTCAGTTATGGACTAAGTCGCGGTTTTGCCAATGTCCTGATTCCAAATCCAAGAGATCTGGATGCATTGGTAGATCAATATCATAAGCATCCACCGACGGTGTTTCCGGGCGTGAATACCATGTTTAATGCATTGGCTCATCATCCACGTTTCCGCGAGCTGGATCACTCACGCCTAAAAACCACGACAGGCGGTGGTGCATCTGTTTTAAAAAATACAGCAGAATTATGGTACGAAGTCACAGGCTGTCATATCTATGAAGGCTACGGTCTTTCTGAGACCTCACCAACGGCAACATTTAACCCACCTTTAAGCAAGCGCTTTAGCGGTAGTATTGGCTTGCCATTGGCAGGCACAGAAATTCAGATTCTGGATGATGAAGGAAAACCTGTAGCACTTCATCAGGCTGGAGAAATTGCTATTCGCGGCCCTCAGGTGATGAAAGGTTACTGGAAGCAACCGGAAGCAACAGCACAGGTATTTACCAAAGATGGTTTCTTCCTGACAGGTGATATCGGTTGTATGGACGAGCAGGGTTATATCACTATTCTGGACCGTAAAAAGGACATGATTCTGGTCTCCGGCTTTAATGTCTATCCAAATGAGCTGGAAGGCGTTTTATCCAAACATCCTAAAGTACTGGAATGTGCCGTCATTGGAGTGGATGATGAAAAATCTGGACAAGTTCCGAAAGCCTTTATTGTAAAACAGGATACCAGTCTGACCGAGAATGAAGTCATGACTTATCTGAGACTACAATTGACCAGTTATAAGCTGCCAAAATATATTGAGTTTGTGTCTGGATTGCCAAAGTCTGCAGTCGGTAAAATTCTACGCCGTGAGTTGCCTAAAACCGTGCAGCCGGATGCCAAAGCCTGCTGAGAAATGACATAGTCAAAATAAAAAAGGAATCTTTCGATTCCTTTTTTTATTGCTGAGCAGTTTAGCGCTGCTGGATGACTTTTTTACTTTTCAGCTCTTCCATTTCAGCAGGGCTTAAATACTGGCTCAAGATGACGTCGGTATCTTCACCCAGACACGGTGGTGCTTTTTTATATTCTACCGGGGTCTTGGAAAGTTTAATCGGCGAACCAATCGAGGTGTAATCGTCACGTAGAGTATGCGGCATCTGAATGACCATTTCACGCGCCAGAAGCTGTTCTTCTTGCAAAGCCTGTTTCAGGTTATTGATCATGCCCACTGGGACTTTGACTGCATGAATCAGATCTACCCAGTGTTTTGCCGGTTGAGAGTAGAAATGAGCCCGTAAGAGAGTGGTGAGTTCTTCACGATGTGTAACCCGGCCTGAATTTTTCAAGAAACGCGGATCTTCTGCCACTTTGGTCAAACCCACGGCCTGACACAGCGCTTGAAATTGCAGGTCATTCCCACAAGCAATAATGAATTCACCTTCCTGTGCTTTAAACACCTGATAAGGCACAATATTGGCATGGGCATTTCCGAAGCGGCCAGGGACTTTACCTGAGGTCAGATAATTCATGGCTAGAACAGAGAGGGAAGCGACCTGGGTATCCAGCAGTGCCATATCAATATGCTGACCTTCACCAGTTTTTTCACGGGACAATAAAGCAGCTTGAATCGCAATTGCAGCATATAAGCCAGTGGTCAGATCAGCAAAGGCTAGACCTGCTTTTTGCGGACCACCCCCTGGAAGGTCATCACGTTCACCCGTAACACTCATCATACCGCCCATACCCTGAACAATGAAGTCATAGCCTGGTTCTTGCGCACGCGGGCCATTCTGGCCAAAGCCGGTAATTGAACAGTACACCAGACGCGGATTTATCTGGCTCAGACTTTCATAATCCAGACCATATCTTTTCAACGAACCCGCTTTATAGTTCTCAATCACTACATCACTCTGTTCTGCGAGTTTCTTGATAATGCGTTGACCTTCCGGAGTAGATAAATCTACGGCAACTGAATGTTTACCGCGATTGGCTGAAAGATAGTAAGCCGATTCATGGGTATCTTCCTGCTGATTATTTTTAAGCCAAGGTGGTCCCCAGATGCGTGTGTCATCTCCATGATCAGGCTTTTCAATTTTAATCACTTCCGCACCTAAGTCCGCCAGAATCTGGCTACACCAAGGACCAGCCAAAATCCGGCTTAAATCCAGTACACGAAAGCCCGTTAAAGCACCCATCGTTACGCTCCCTGTTCGATGTTATTTAGATTACATGTCATTTTAATAATCGCTTTAAAGCTATATGAAAATGGAAAAACAATCAACTTTACGATACTTAATTTCGTCTAACAAAATAAAACATCTAAAATAATTGAAAAATCATCCTAACTTCTTTAGCCTGATGACGAGAATAAATACGATTCAAAAATAACAGGAGAGGGAAAAGTCTCGGGAATGAGACTACAAGAACAGGAGTAAGTACTGTGCTTTGAAAACGGATCGCGCTTAAAGCGCATGCATACAGAAGTGTGCATACACAAGATCAGAATGAAAAAACCTAAGGATAGGAATAGAGATTTAAATATGACGGAATTAGTAAGAGAACAAGTTTTAGAAAGAGAACTCGCAAAGATAAAACCCACTACCAAACGAACCCAGCAGATTGCCTTTGTCTTTGCCTTTTTGGCACTCCTGGTCGATGGCGCGGACATGCTACTGCTGTCCTTCAGCTTAAACAGCCTGAAAGCAGAATTTGGTTTAAGTAATTTACAAGCCGGTACCTTGGGTAGTTTTACACTGGCGGGTATGGCGATTGGTGGTTTTATTGGTGGCTGGGCTTGTGACCGTTTAGGCCGGGTACGTACAGTCGTTATTTCAATTCTGATCTTTTCAGTATTAACTGCAGCCTTGGGCTTTACCCAAAACTATGAACAGTTCGCGGTACTACGTTTCCTGTCTGCGTTTGGGATCGGGTCTTTATATATTGCAGCCAGTACCCTGATGGCTGAATATGTACCAACCAAATACCGGACTACAATTTTAGGTACCTTACAGGCAGGTTGGACGGTCGGCTATATCGTAGCTACTGTATTGGCAGGTTGGATTATTCCTGAATATGGCTGGCGAACCCTATTTTTTATTGCCATTATTCCCTCGGTTATGGCGATTTTTATCCAGAAACTGGTTCCTGAACCAGAATCGTGGCAGCGTGCAAGATTACTGCGTTTATATGCACCCGCTGAAGAAACCACCAAACAACCTGTTAAGAAAAGTACCATTAAAGAAATCTTTGCAGATCCTGCAAATCGTAAAATGTTTATTTTATGGATTTTTACGGCTGGGTTCCTGCAGTTTGGCTATTACGGTGTAAATAACTGGATGCCGGCTTATCTAGAATCTGAATTACACATGAACTTTAAATCAATGGCGGGCTATATGATCGGGACTTATGTCGCCATGATTTTTGGTAAAGTTCTGGCCGGTTTTGCTGCAGACCGTTTAGGTCGACGCGCCGTTTTCTCTTTTGGCGCGATTGGTACGGCGATTTTTCTACCCGTAATTGTGCTGTTCAACACCCCCGATAATATTGCCTATCTGCTGATTTTCTTTGGTTTCCTATATGGTATTCCATATGCAATTAACGCAACTTATATGACTGAAAGCTTTGCGACGTCAATCCGCGGTACAGCAGTCGGTGGTGCTTATAATGCAGGGCGTATTGGGGCCATGTTTGCGCCTGCGATTATTGGCGCAGCAGCGAGTGGTGGTTCAATTGGCTTGGGCTTCCTGATTATGGGCGGTGCCTATTTCTTGTGTGGTGCAGTGTCTGGGATCTTTATCAAAGATCGTCAATATGACCCACAAAAAGCATAATGATCATTTTAAACAATGATGTTAAAAATGAGCCTCATAAGGGCTCATTTTTTATCTATTTAATTTAAAAATAAGATTTCTATTTTTTATTGGTCCGACTCTTTTTGCAGATGAATACTTTTCAGACCATCATTTACTTTATTGAGTAAATGAATCAGGGTAATCACATCATCAAAAGCCAGTTTATTTAAGGCTTGTCCATAAAACTCAAAAAAATCATCCTGCAGGCTATCCCAGGTCTGAAAACCTTCCGTGGTAAGCGCAACAATTTTGGCACGTCGATCCTGTTCATTGATAACACGCTCTACCAGTCCATCACGTTCCAGTCGTTTTAAGACGGCATCCAGATTTTGTCGGCTTACACCCAGATATTCGGTCAGATCTGAAAAAGACATACCAGACTTAACTTTAGGACGAGACAGGGCACCGAGCACCGCCCAATGCACGGGAGATATTTTTAGCTCATTTAAGCATTTTCGATCCAGACTGTTTCCCACCTGAAACAGCCGGAAAAACAGCCGGTTATGAGCGGAATATAAGGATTGATCATATTTTTTTGACAAAGTATCACTCACTATATGCAACATCCTCAATACTGAAATAGCCAAACGGTGCAAAGTATAACCTATCGCTTTTTCGCATAAATCAGTTTCTTTTATAATTTGTTTTAAAAATCATAGTTTTTTAGTAGAAATCTGCATCTTTAAATCCTGTACTAAGCGATTAAATCATTTAAAAATATCTTTCTTGATATTCACAGTTTCAGTTTGTTCTCTAGCTGAATATCAAGGCAGTCATCTAGCAAACTAAAGAAATAAAACATCCTTCATGAAACAGAAACAGCTTAGTAATAAGCTGGGACTAGATATGGGTTACTCTAAAGATAAATGTCAATATAGGTCAATACATTGAATAAATAAAATTATTAAGTAATTGTTATTTATATATTTATAAAAATATAAATATTATTTTATGTAAATATATTGACATAAATTCAATCTGTTTCTATTTTAGATAAAACATACTGAATTAGAACAACAGCCGATTAAATTCGACAACGAATAGCGTAGGGATAAAACAATGAAAGGATTAAAAGATAAGGTCGTGATTGTAACAGGCGGTGCTGGCGGAATTGGTTCTGCAACCTGCCGACGTCTGGCTGAAGAAGGTGCAAAAGTTGCCATTTTTGATATGAATCTGGAAGCTGCCGAGAAGCTGGCAAATGAAATTAATCAATACGGTCAGGCGTTAGCAATTCAGTGTGATATTACCCAAAGTGACGTCGTTGAACAGGCAGTCCAAAAAACGGAAGCCGAACTGGGCCCGATCGATGGACTGGTGAATAATGCCGGTTGGGACATTTTCAAACCTTTCATCAAAAGTACGCCTGATGAATGGCAAAAACTCATCCAGATCAATCTGGTTGGTATGCTGAATATGCACTTTGCTGTGCTGAAAGGCATGGTCGAACGTAATTCCGGCAGCATTGTTAATATTGCCTCAGATGCAGCCCGTGTCGGTTCTTCGGGCGAAGCTGTCTATGCCGCCTGTAAGGGAGGTTTGCTATCTTTCTCCAAAACTCTGGCACGCGAACATTCACGCCACAACATCAAAATTAATGTGATTTGCCCAGGCCCAACAGACACCGCTTTACTTGCAGGCGTGACTGAGGGTGCATCGAATCCCGAAAAATTACGTGAAGCCTTTGTTCGTGCCATTCCACTGGGCCGTTTGGGTCAACCGGATGATTTAGCCTCTGCGATTGCCTTTTTCTTGAGCAAAGATGCCAGCTTTATTACCGGACAGGTGCTTAGTGTCTCTGGTGGCCTGACCATGAACGGTTAAAGCATCAAATTAATCGACAATAAATTAGATAGATAAAAACAGTACAGGACGTAATGAATATGAATTTTGAAGATATCTTATATGAAGTAAAAAACGGTGTGGCCTGGATCACAATTAACCGCCCAGAAAAAATGAATGCTTTTCGTGGTACAACCTGTGACGAACTGATTAAGGCCTTAAACAAGGCTGGTTATGACCGTAATATTGGTGCGATTGTATTGGCGGGTGCCGGTGAAAAAGCCTTCTGTACGGGTGGTGATCAGTCTGCGCATGATGGTAATTATGACGGTCGCGGTACCATTGGTTTACCGATGGAAGAATTGCATACCGCCATTCGTGATGTCCCCAAACCGGTAATTGCGCGCGTACAAGGTTATGCGATTGGGGGAGGTAATGTACTGGCCACGATTTGTGATCTGACGATCTGTTCAGATAAAGCAATCTTTGGTCAGGTCGGACCAAAAATGGGTTCAGTCGATCCAGGTTATGGCACAGCATTTTTAGCACGCGTCGTGGGTGAGAAGAAAGCCCGTGAAATCTGGTACATGTGCCGCCGTTATTCTGGTCAGGAAGCGGTTGAAATTGGATTGGCCAATAAATGTGTACCAGCAGATCAACTCGATGCAGAAGTTCAGGCATGGGGCGAAGAAATCTGTCAGCGTAGTCCGACCGCAATCGCGATTGCCAAACGCAGTTTCAATATGGATACCGCACATCAGGCGGGGATCGCTGGCATGGGCATGTATGCGCTAAAACTTTATTACGATACTGAAGAGTCTCGTGAAGGCGTGAATGCATTGAAGGAAAAACGTCAGCCTGAATTCCGTAAGTATGCTAAATAAGGAGACTGATCAATGAAAAAGAATCCTTATATCACCGAAGATCTAGAACTTTTAGCTGAAACGGCAGAAAAATTTGCCCAGAAATATGTGGCTCCCGGTTTTCTGGAGCGTGATCAAAGCCGAGTCTTTGATCGTGATCTGGTGAAAAAAATGGGGGAAATGGGCTTTATAGCCCCCGAACTCCCTGAACAATACGGTGGTCAGGGTATGGGCCGACTGGCAGCAGGGATTATCCATGAAGCCATTGCCAAGGCTGATTTAAGTTTTTCCTATATCAATCTGCTTGCATCGTTAAATGGCCAGATTCTGGCAGAACATGGCCAACCTGAAGTGGTGGAGCTGTGGTTAAAAAAACTGACAGCTGGTGAAGCGATTTTTTCAATTGCGTTGACCGAGCCGCGTGGTGGTTCAGATGCTGCCAACTTACGTTTAAAGATTGAACGTGATGGCGACGAATATGTGATTAACGGCGAAAAGACCTCAATTTCTGCGGCCGATCAGGCAGATGCTTCGGTGGTTTTCGGTCGCACTGGCACCCATGAAGATGGTGCACATGGCGTGACAGCGCTCTTGGTTCCGATGAATTTACCAGGCATCAGCACCACACGATTTGACTGCCATGGTCAGCGTGCGATTGGCCGCGGTTCGATCTTCTTTGACAATGTCCGTGTACCAGTAAATCATCGTCTGGGCAATGAAAATAAAGGTTTCGTTCAGGTTATGCAGGGCTTTGATTTCTCGCGTGCCCTGATTGGTCTGCAAGTTTTGGCGGTTGCACGCGTCAGTCTGGATGAGGCTTGGGAATATGCTGCGCAACGTGAAGCTTTTGGTCAGCCATTGACTGCTTTCCAGGGTGTTTCCCATCCGTTAGCAGAATATGAAACGCAGGTTGAAGCTGCGCGCTTACTTTGTCTGCAAACATTATGGTTGAAAGACAACCATCTGCCACATACCTCTGAAGCAGGCATGTGTAAATGGTGGGGGCCGAAACTGGCCTATGATGTGATTCATCAATGCCTGCTGACTTTTGGTCATGCCGGTTATGATCGTGGTGTGATGGAACAACGCATGCGTGATGTACTAGGATTCCAGATTGGCGATGGCACAGCACAGATCATGAAAACAATTATTGCTCGGCATAAGGCAGGACGTAAGGCTGTACCAGCTTAAGGAAAATACGCCCCAGCCTGAATAAGACTATTATAAAAAATAAGGAGTAAGCGAATGGATTTCGATGCGGTTCTGATCCCGACAAGAAAAGAGGCCATGCTCAAACAAGGACACTGGCTCAATCAAACAATTCTCGATTTTTTACGCAGTGCGGTAGAAAAAAATCCGGACAAAACCGCTTTAGTGAGTTTTAAGGTCGAGAATCAAACTGAACAGACTTTCAGCTACCAGCAGATTTGGGACATGACCAACAAAATTGCGCTGGGCTTGAAACAGTTGGGTATTGAGAAAAATGATGTGGTGTCTTGCCAGTTGCCGAACTGGTGGGAATTTACCTTGCTGTATCTGGCTTGTAGTCGTATTGGCGCCGTATTGAATCCACTCATGCCGATATTCCGTGAGCGTGAACTGGAATTCATGCTGAAACATGGTGAATCTAAAGTTTTTGTAGTGCCTAAAACTTTCCGCAATTTTAGCCATGAACAGTTGGCCAATCAGCTACAAAGCAAGCTGGACACCCTGCAACATGTCGTCGTAGTAAATGGGGATGGCGAGAATAATTTTGATCGCCTGTTACTCAACCATGGTCTGGAACAGAATGCTGCAGCCGTTGTTGCACTAGATGGGCTGGAATCTGGCCCGGATGATATTACCCAACTGATCTTTACCTCGGGCACTACAGGTGAACCGAAAGGCGTGATGCATACCGCTAATACCTTGTTTTCCAATATTGTGCCTTATGCAGAGCGTTTGCATTTAACTGAAAATGATGTGGTATTGATGGCGTCACCGATGGCGCATCAGACCGGATTTATGTATGGCCTGATGATGCCGATTCAGCTCAATACCAAAGTGGTATTACAGGATGTCTGGGATGTCTCCAAAGCAGTCGATCTGATTCATCAGCATCAGGTGAATTTCACCATGGCTTCAACACCATTCCTGAATGACCTATCCAATACTGTGGCTGAACAGCATGACAAAGTCGATTCACTGAAAATTTTCCTTTGTGCTGGTGCGCCAATTCCGGGACCATTAGTGCAAAAAGCCCGGGAGATTTTAGGCGTAAAAGTGATTTCAGCCTGGGGAATGACTGAATGTGGCGCGGTCACTACTACCTGTCCAGAAGATGACGATGAACGTTCTTTTAATACTGATGGCATCGCCTTGCCGGGTGTAGACGTCAAAATTGTCGATAAAACAGGGAAGGCCAAGCCGGTGAATGAGTCTGGTCGCTTGATGATTCGCGCTTGTTCTGGATTCGGTGGCTACCTCAAACGTGCTCATTTAAATGATACCGATGCAGATGGCTGGTTTGATACGGGCGATATTGCCTATCAGGATGAGAAAGGTTATATCCGGATTTGTGGCCGTAAAAAGGATGTAATCATTCGTGGCGGTGAAAATATTCCGGTCGCAGAAATTGAATCACTTTTATATAAACATCCCAATGTGGCGGTGGTCGCTTTAGTGGCTTATGCAGATGAACGGCTGGGTGAGCGTGCCTGTGCGATTATTAAGTTAAAAGATCCTTCACAGTCTTTAAGTTTTAATGATTTGGTCGATTTCCTGAAAACCCATAATCTGGCAGTGCAATATATTCCAGAACGTTTGGAAATTTGGGACGAGATTCCAATGACGCCATCTGGGAAAATCCAGAAATTTAAACTCAGAGAATTACTGGCCCAGCATATTGCATCAACTGTGGCAGTAGCAAATTAGAACTGAGAATAAAACTGAACAAACCCTGATGTGACATCACATCAGGGTTTTTTACCAGCAAATAAGTAACTGGTCTCCAATGACTTATATCTGGATGAAATTATTTTAATAACTTTAACAGCGCCTCAGCCGTTGCAGCAGAAGATGCCGGATTCTGTCCGGTAATTAACAGGCCATCTTGCTGTACATGCACTTGCCAGTCCTCAGCCTTGGAATACTGTCCGCCTTTTTCTTTCAGCGTATCTTCAACTAAAAATGGCACGATATCAGTCAGGCCAACACCATCTTCTTCAGTGTTACTAAAGCCAGTCACTGATTTACCTTCGACGATAGGTCGGCCTTCTGCATTTTTAACATCGCGAAGCACACCCGGTGCATGACAGACAAGTGCCACAGGTTTATTGGCCTGTAGAGTCTGTTCAATTAAGGAAATAGAATTCTGGTCATTGGCCAGATCCCATAACGGTCCGTGACCACCCGGATAAAAGATCGCATCAAAATCCTGATTCAGCACATCACTTAATTTATGCGTATTGGCAAGAGCCTGCATGGCCACTTCATCTGCTTCAAAACGTTTGGTTGTTTCGGTTTGCGCATCAGGTTCATTGCTTTTTGGATCAAGTGGTGGCTGGCCACCGGCTGGAGAGGCCAACGTTACGTCTGCGCCTGCATCAATAAAAGTGTAATAAGGAGCAGCCAGTTCTTCGAGCCAGAATCCGGTTTTTTTACCCGTTTCGCCAAGTTGATCATGGGAGGTTAATACAATCAGAATTTTCATATTTTTCCTTAAAATTATCTTGAATGACTTGATGAAATAACGAAACAAAGGAAAGAATCTGACTTCCTAACGCTATCAGACTTTTTCGATTGCTTAAAAAATAAAAGGAATAAAATCTAGATAGTTGAATTGATGCTAAATCAATAGCATCACTTTCCTTGAACTTTGGATAGCTCAGTTTTTCTTTTTCTTGCCACCGCCGTCCTGCTTATTCACAGTCGACCAGGCAATACGCTCTGCTTCGTCTTCAGGGCGACCACGATCTTTTTCACTGTCTTCAATATGCTTAGCCTGTCGTTTTTGCTTTTCGGTATAAGCTGATTTATCACCTCTAGACATTTTAGAATCCTCATCAGGTAGAGTCTGAAATCACTATAACAAGGGATGATTTTGGCGCGGGTAATCATCTGTCAGGATTTGTTTGAATTGTTTTATAGCTTTAAGATGAATTTTATAGATATCCATCAAATTCTGTTTTTCAAAGATTCTAAAACTAAAACGTATTAAATATTTTAGAAAAAAGTAGATAACAGCTAGAAAGGCTGTTATCTACTTTCAAACTTTGATTAGCCGTTAATAATACTGCCGCCATTTACATGAATGACCTGACCTGAGATATAGCTGGCTTCTTCACTGGCCAGAAATAAATAGGCAGGAGCGACTTCACTCGGTTGTCCCATACGTCCCATTGGTGTCTGTTTACCAAAATCTTCCAGTTGTTCTTCATCAAAGCTGCTTGGAATGAGTGGTGTCCAGATTGGGCCTGGTGCAACACCATTCACACGAATTCCGGTTTTATTTTTCGCCAGATTGGTAGATAAGCTGCGGGTAAAAGAAGTAATCGCACCTTTGGTGCTTGAATAGTCTATCAGTGTGTCATGTCCATGATAGCTGGTGATACTGGTGGTATTGATAATACTGTCACCTGCCTGCATATGTGGAAGTACCGCCTGAGTCAGATGGAACATGGACAGGATATTGACATTGAAGGTCTTGAATAACTGGTCTGGAGAAATATCGGTAATACTGTCCTGCGGATACTGCACACCTGCATTATTTACCAGAATATTAATGGTTTTAAATTCCTGAAGGGTCTGCTCAACCATTTTCTTGATTTCATCAGGATGCTGTAAATCGCATTGAATCAGCAGACAACGTCGTCCTTCTGCTTCAACCATTTTTTTTGTATCAAGCGCATCCTGATCTTCATCCAGATAGCAAATGGCAATATCGGCGCCTTCGCGGGCAAATAATACTGATACAGAGCGACCAATCCCGCTGTCACCACCTGTAATGAGTGCTACTTTGCCTTTTAATTTATCGCTACCTTTATAATTTTCTTTAATGACTTCCGGATTAGGATCCATTTTAGTCTGGTCACCCGGTTGATGGGCTTGGGTTTCAGTTGAAGCTGGAGTTTCAGGATAGTTATTCATATTTTTTCCATGATTGCTCTTGATGAAAAAATATATTAGGAGCTTTTAGTTGGGATTGAATTAGACTCAACATTTCATAACAGAACCTGTGCAAGATTTAGCATTTATACATTTAGCTTAAATTGACACTTTAGAACTGCCTGTTTTGGTTATTCAAATTTCACTTCTAGAATGAAATATCGGGTTTATTTTAGGGAAAAGAGCGATAAGCAGAAATATACCTTCAGCGGATTACAGAAGAGTTAAGTCGATTTAGGAACCAATCTGCAAAATAAAACCAATAACTTATTTACAACCAAATAAATCTAAAATATACAGCTAGATAAGCTACAAGTATTTCTTTACAACTGCGCTTTTAACCAGAATGGAGAAGCACATTGCGCGCTATCCGCTATAAATATATTGTCCTGATCCTTTTACTTTTGCTCGTTGCATTTGGTGTATTTCGCTGGTGGCAAGGGCCACAAGTCACAGGTTATACCTTAGAGCCGATGCCGCTGGTGCAATCAGTGGTTGCCACCGGGCAGGTCATCACCGTTTCACGTGCTCAAGTCGGTAGTGAAGTAACCGGCGTGGTACTAGAACGTCGGGTCAAGGAAGGCGATCGGGTCAAACCGGGCGATTTGCTAGTTGTACTTAAATCGGATGAACTGGCAGCCCAAGTTCGTCAGGCAGAAGTCGCATTGAATGAACTGGCAACCAATCGCCGTCCACAAGCCTCAGCAGAATTAGCTTCAGCAAAAGCTCAGCTGGAACAGGCCAGCCGTGAAGCGACGCGTCGTCGCAATGCCGAAGCAGGCATCCTTTCGGCAGAAGAAATTGAACAGGCTGTAGAGGCAGAAAGGGTAGCACGCAATAATTATGAAACTGTGCGTTTAAAAGCAGCTGCACTGGCACCTGGCCAGGTAGAGGAGGCTTCATTGCGTGAGCAGCTTTCGGTAGCACAGGCTCAACTGGCTAAAACTAAAATCCGGGCAACTGTTGCTGGAACGGTGCTGACCCGTGATGTTGAGCCTGGCGATCTGGTTCAGCCAGGACGTACCTTATTTACCATTGCAATGGATGGCAATACCGAAATCCGTGTACCACTGGATGAACGTAATCTGTCACGACTGGCGTTGTCCCAGAAAGCGACTGCAATTGCCGATGCTTACCCGGATAAACCTTTCCCAGCCCGGATTAATTTTATTGCACCGAGTATCGATCCTCAACGCGGCACGGTAGAAGTGCGTCTATCGGTTGATCCGGTACCTGATTTCCTGCGTCAGGATATGACGGTATCGGTTAATGTCGAGACAGGTCGCCGTGATCGTACCTTAGCGATTCCGAATGATGCGCTAGGGAAAGTACAGGGCGATCAGACCACCGTATTACTGGCACGTGATAGCAAAATCCAGCGACAAAAAGTGAAACTGGGTCTGCGCGGACTTGCCATGTCTGAAGTGATTTCCGGTTTAAAAGTGGGTGACCAGGTACTGTCAGATGCAACTTCAACTTTAAAAGATGGCACACGAGTTCGATTTAAGCCCGAAGAAATCAACTATGCCGACCAGAATAATGATGCCAGCAATAAAAATGAATTACCGGTGAAATTCGAGTGAAAAAATTACTAGGGCGTCTCTGGATTGAATGGAAGATCGCAATCAGTTTTTTGCGAGAAGGCCGAATGCAGTCTCTGATGATTACAGTGGGTGTTGCTGTAGGGGTGTCTGTGATTGTTTTTATCTCGGCACTGATACAGGGCTTGCAGTCTAATATCATCGAAAGGACTTTAGGGACACAGGCACATATCCGTTTATTGTCTCCCGATGAAGTGAACCAAGTTATACCCGCACCCGCAGGCACTGTGCAGCTGGTTCTAGAAGATAAACGGGCCCAAAGACTACGCTCTATCAATAATTGGCAAGAGGTCGTGACGACCTTGGATCAGGTGCCTTTATTGACAGCTGTTTCTCCAGTAGTTTCTGGACCTGCATTCGCACAGCGCGGTGAAGCTCAGGAATCGGTTGCGCTGGTGGGCATGGATCCAGAACGTTATCAGAAAATAATTCCACTCAAAGAATATATGATCAGTGGGCAGTTACGTGTCGGTGCAGATGATGTAATGATTGGCAGTCAGCTGGCTAAAGATCTGGGTGTACAGGTGGGTAGCAAATTACGATTAGACACCGGTCAGGACAACAGTACTGTCGTAAATATTTCCGGAATTTTTGAACTTGGAGTACGTGAGCTGGATTCGCGCTATGTCTATATGGATTTAAAACAGGCACAGTCCTTACTAAGCCTGCCAGGCGGGATCACTGTAATCGACCTGACGGTAGAAGATATTTTTGAAGCAGAAAATATTGCAACGCAGGTCGGGCGTTTGACTTCCTTACAGGCAGAAAGCTGGATTAAAACCAATGGTCAGTTAATGAATGCCATCTCAGCGCAGAGCCTTTCAACCAATATGATTATTATTTTTGTGGCCATCTCCGTCGCTTTTGGTATTGCCAGCGTCTTGTCAGTCAGTGTCGTACAACGGACTCGTGAAATTGGCATCTTAAGGGCAACAGGGGCCACACAAAGACAAATCCTGCGCGTTTTCCTGTTTCAAGGCGCAATTTTTGGCTTGTTGGGGTCTATTATCGGCAGTGCAGTCAGTTATTTGCTGGTCTGGATCTTTAATGAATTTGGCCCAGGCCTGTTCTATATCCCAATTTCAATCAATCTGCTATTGCTGGCTTTATTGCTGGCCACATTGACTGGTGTAGTGGCAGCGGCTATACCATCCCGTCGTGCTGCGGCACTTGATCCTGTGGAGGCGATTCGTCATGTCTGATTCATCGAATGAAGTCTTGCGGCTGGAAGCACTACGTAAATCCTATAATATTGGTCAGCCCAATGAGGTTGAAGTTCTGCATGGCATTGATTTGTGTATTGAACGTAATGACTTTGCAGCACTAATTGGTCCATCAGGATCGGGTAAAAGTACCTTATTAAATATTCTGGGTCTATTGGACCAGCCGACTAGCGGTGAACTGTATCTGCTTGGTCAACCCACCAGCCGTATGGATGACGCTGCACGTACCGCATTACGCGGCAGCAGTATTGGTTTTGTATTTCAGTTTCACCATCTGATTCAAGCTTTTAATGCATTAGACAATGTCCTAATGCCGTTAATGATGGCACATGGTAAACCGGATCAAAAAGCTCTAGACCGCGCTCATGAACTTCTGGCTGCAGTCGGGCTGGAAAAGTATGCACATCGAAAACCGAATGAGCTTTCCGGCGGGCAACAACAGCGTGTTGCAATTGCTCGGGCACTGATTACAGAACCCGCCTTGTTACTGGCCGATGAACCGACCGGGAACCTGGATACCCAGACCGCGTCTGAAGTTTTTGAACTGTTTCGTAAAGTAAATAAGGAACAGGGCTGTGCCATTTTGCTGGTGACTCATGATCCGCGCTTGTCTGTTAGTTGTGATCGCACCATCAAGTTAGTTGACGGCCTGATTCAAAGTGATACCAGAACAGCTCCAGCAGATATTCCTGAAAATACTTAATTTTTAAATATTTTAAGAATTTGTATTCTCCAATTATGGATAAATAAAGATTTTTCTTATCACTTAAGCCTTGCAATAAAGCTGATACAAGGTTTGCATCAGGGTAAGTACTTTGGGGTCGGAAAGCTGATAGAAAATCTGCTTTCCTTCACGACGCGTGCTGACCATTTCGGCTTTTCGCAGTACCGTAAGTTGTTGTGAGAGAGTGGGTTGGTGAATATCTGTTTGTAGCTCAATCTGTTGCACATTCATTTCACTATCGACCAGTACACATAGAATTTTCAGTCGGTCAGAATTCGACAACACTTTTAAGCGTTCGCTTACCACATGAGCCTGAGAAAAATCAATACGTGTCTGAGTTTCATCTGCTGTCATATAAAAAACCTGTATTAGTCACACAATATTTAAAAACCGTCTTGATTAATATTTATAATTATATAATATAAAATTATATATTTTAAGTGGAATATGCTCATGCATGACTTTTTGGCAGCGTTTCTCGGTGGATTACTGCTTGGTCTTTCAGTGGTCGGCTATCTGTATGTGAATGGCCGTATTGCGGGCGTGAGTGGGTTGGTTGGGCAGGTACTTAATCGAAAGACAATTTTCAAAACTCCTGCGATCTGGTTTTTAGCAGGACTATTTATAGTTCCATTTATCTACGGCGTATTGTTTCAGCCAGAAATTGAGCTGAATGCCAGCCCATGGATGATGGTCATTGCCGGTTTGCTAGTTGGTTTTGGTACACGTTTAGGTTCAGGTTGTACCAGTGGACATGGCATCTGTGGGATTAGCCGTCTGTCAAATCGCTCCTTTGTTGCGACCGGGTCTTTTATGCTGGCGGGATTTATCACGGTTTATGTTGTTCGTCATCTGGTTGGAGCTATCTAAATGAAAAATCTATTCGCTTTTCTATTTGGTGGCCTGTTTTCAGTCGGCTTAATGCTCTCAGGTATGTCTAATCCTGAAAAAGTTCTGGATTTTCTGGATCTGTTTGGGGATTGGGATGCCAGTCTTGCCTTTGTCATGATGGGGGCAATTCTGGTGGCTTTTATTCCTTTCCAGAAAGCTAAACATAATCCACATCCGACCACTTTATTTAATGAACCCATTGATTTACCAAAGAATCAAAAGATTGATCCTAAACTGCTGGCGGGTAGTTTATTATTTGGTATCGGTTGGGGAATTGCAGGCATTTGTCCGGCACCCAGTTTTACCCTGATTGGCTTGGGACATTATCAAGCTCTGTATTTTATTGCAGCTATGCTGCTTGGGGTCTGGATTCACCGTAAATGGGCAGGAGTATAAATATGACACAGCAGCCAAACGTCAAAGCGTTTTTTGATAAAAATACCAATACTTTTAGTTATGTGGTGAGCGATCCTCAAACTGCCCAATGTGCCATTATTGATAGCGTGCTGGATTACGATGCTGCGTCTGCCACCACATCGACCGAGCATGCCGATCAGATGATTGCCTATGTGAAATCACAAGGTTTGACGGTGGAATGGATTCTGGAAACTCATGTACATGCTGATCATCTGACAGCTGCCCAATATCTGAAACAGCAATTAGGCGGCAAGATTGCAATCAGTAAAAAAATTGCGCTGGTACAGGAAACGTTTGCCGAGATTTATCATCTGGACATGAAACAGATCAATGCGCATCAGCCTTTTGACTATCTGTTTGAGGATGGTGAGCATTTCAAGATTGGCAAGCTGGAAGTTTATAATATTCCTACGCCAGGACATACACCTGCCTGTTTAAGCTATGTGATTGGTAACGCCGTCTTTGTAGGGGATACACTGTTTATGCCGGACTATGGCACGGCTCGTTGTGATTTTCCAAATGGCAGTGCCTCGGTTTTATATGATTCTGTTCACAAGCTGTTTCAGCTCCCGGAAAGCACCCGTGTATTTTTGTGTCATGACTATTTGCCAGAGTCACGTCATGAATATCAATGTGAAACCACGATTCAGCAGCAAAAACAGCAAAACGTTCATATCCGTGAAGGGATTAGCAAATCTGAATTTGTACAGATGCGTCAGCAGCGTGATGCAGGTCTAAGTATGCCTAAACTGATTTTGCCTGCGATCCAGATTAATATGAATGGCGGACAGTTCCTAATGCCAGAAGCCAATGGCGTGTCTTATTTGAAGCTGCCGCTAAATTATTTTAAGAAGTGATCAATTTATCAGGAACAAAATATTAATCTTTAAATTAAGCGCTTATAAAGTTTGCGAATTTTAATATTCCACCCTATGCTATTTGGGTTAACTCATTTTTATATTTTCAGGGTGCATCGTGCTCAGACAGTTCTTTAAACAGATCTGGTTTGTGATGCTTATGGTATTCGCCGTAAGCTGGAGTGGCATGTCGATTGCTTCAGCAAAAACGATGCATCTGGAAACGTCAGCCAAGCAGATGAGTTCCCATTGTCAGGAAATGGCAAAAATAGAGAAGTTACATCGCCAGCATCAAGCTATGCATGGTTCTGCTCATGATATGAGACAGGACATGAATTGCCACTCCGACTTAAATGACCATAAAGATGTTTGTCCAGATTGTATTTATAGCTCTTGCCATAGTCTGAGTAGCTGGATCGATGTGGAAATCTCGAAGTTAACTCTTCCTGAGATTCATGCCTTAGAAACCACTTTTATCTCTAATTATCAAGCCAAGCACCTTGCCGGGTATTGGCAGGAAATTCTGCGCCCACCTAAAACTTAATCCTCGTTATTTATATTTTAATAAATCAAGGATTAAGTTATGTCGATTAAAATTAGTCAAAGCCTGTTATTGGGCTTAAGTTTAGTGATCTCGTCTTCATTATTGGCTGCTGTAAAAGAATATCAGCTGGTTATTGATGAAGGTCCAGTCAATATCACCGGTAAAACCGTACAACGTATTACAGTGAATGGAAAATTTCCTGCACCTTTACTGGAATTTGAGGAAGGTGATGAAGCTGTTATTCGCGTCAAAAACAAGCTAAAGAATAAAGAAAGCTCTCTGCATTGGCATGGTTTATTGCTACCCGGCCTGATGGATGGTGTCCCCGGTTTTAACGGGTTTCAGGGCATTGCACCTAATCAGGAATTTGTCTATCGCTTTAAAATTCGTCAGAGTGGAACCTACTGGTATCATGCCCATTCCAAGGGGCAGGAACAGGACAGCCTTTACGGCGCCTTTGTAATCTATCCTAAAAACCAGGCGGAAGTTCCTGCACATGAGCAGACCGAGCGTGATTATGTGGTCATGCTTTCAGAATTTCATGAGCAGTCCGGCCTGCAGATCATGAATAATTTAAAAAAATCTGCCGAGTATTATCAAAATCAGCGTGAAACTCTGGTCGATGTTTTTCAGCAAATCAAACGGGATGGACTTAAGGCCACCTGGAATGATCGCAAAATGTGGAATCAGATGCGCATGCTGAAAACTGATCTGTCTGATGTAACCGGCTATACCTTTCTGGTGAATGGAAAAACGCCTGAACAGAACTGGATGGGACAGTTTAAACCAAATGAAAAAGTGCGATTGCGTTTTATCAATGCCTCTGCCATGTCATTTTTCGATGTGCGTATTCCACAGTTAAAAATGACAGTCGTCAGTGCAGACGGGCAGCCTGTTAAACCTGTAGCGGTCGATGAATTCCGCATTGGTGCCGCAGAAACCTATGATGTGATTGTGGAGCCCACTGCGGAACATTATCAGATTGAAGCTGAATCGATTGACCGTTCCGGTTTTGCGATTGGCAGCTTACAGAATGAATTAAAGCCAGTTCATCACGCCATACACAAACCTATATCCCGTCCTCGTGCCTTATTGACCATGGAAGATATGGGACATGGCAATATGCAGGGTGAAGCACACGAGCAGATGAATCATCAGAATCATGCTAGTCATGACATAAATGTTAAAAGGGATACTGAACATTCAATGATAGGGCATAAGCAGCATGCATCGGCCAAAGTGATCGAGCAAGGAAAGGGCAATCATACCGAGCATTCAGATACTTCATCCGCTTTGGATCATATGGCTCATTCAAATATGACCGGGCATATGCAATATAAAAAAGATGCCAAGATTTCTACGCAGCAACCAGTTTACGGCTGGGCCAATGCCTCTACACCGGTAGGGCATAAAGCTTTGCAATATAGCGACCTCAAATCTTTAACTCCGCAAAAAGATATTCGCGACGCAGAAAGCGAATTGGTGATTCGTTTAGGCGGCACCATGGAACGGTATATCTGGACCATGAACGGCAAGAAATTTAATGAAGCAGAGCCGCTCAAAGTGAAATTTGGGGAACGGATCAGGCTGAAATTTATCAATGACAGTATGATGGCACATCCGATGCATTTACATGGCATGTTCATGCAGCTCGAAAATGGCCAGTTTGCAATAGATATGCCGAATAAACATACAGTGATTGTCCCACCTGGAAAAACCGTTACGACTTTGCTGACTGCAGATGAACTAGGTGAATGGGCGATTCATTGTCATCTGTTGTATCACATGACTGCCGGAATGATGAATAAACTGATTGTAGCAAATGTTCAGGAAAATGGCGTTTCGACTCAGGATACTGTGCGGGAAGAGCATTCCCATCATCACATGACAAAACCAGTAGAAAAACAAGGAGATGCTCATGTGCAACATTAATCTTTGTCTGAAGCCTGTTTTGGCTAGTGTATTAGCGTTGGGAAATATGGCTGTTTTTGCTGAAGAAAGTTCTCAACAGCATATTGATCATTCGATGCATCATCAACAATTTATCCAATCTTCAGAGCATCATTTAACTTCAGCAGCACCGGAAATTACTGAAAATTTAATTCCAGATTCAGCTTCAACCTATTCCAGCGAACATGATCATCGCAAGGAACATGGAGGGCAAATTTATACGCGGGTCAAACTGGACAATAAATGGATCAAAAACTCAGAAGGTGAGGGAGGCTTACAGTCTGAGAATGAGCTTCGGATTGGCACGGATGAAAATAAACTGTTCATTAAACTCAAAGCTGACAAGCAGGAATCCAGAGCAACAGAATATGCAGTCCAAGCTCTGTATAGCCTGAATATTTCAGATTTCTGGGATGCTCAGGCGGGTCTTCGCTACCGTCAGGAAAATTTGGGTCAGCCTAATGCTGGGCAAAATATTGAACATGTAGATGCAATATTTGGATTCCATGGGTTGGCGCCGTATTTCTTTGAAACCAATGCACATCTGTATCTTGGTCAAGATGATTTTATCGGACTTGAGCTAGAAACAGAACGTGATCTGCTACTCACACAAAAACTGATTTTGCAGCCTTATGTTGAAGTTGACCTCATTTTGAAGGATAAAGCAGCCAATGCTAAAAAGACTGGAATAAGTCATGCAGCATTAGGTCTGGAAACTCGTTATGAGATCAATAAAAAGATCATGCCTTACCTTAATATTGCTTATGAATATTCCAAGGGCAACGAGAAAACTTCATGGCAGGACGCATCTGATTCTGAACAGGGCGGGCGTTATGGAATCGGTTTAAGAGTGATGTTCTAAACAGATATCTATATAAGCTAATATTTATGAGGCGGAAAAATCATTTTCTCGCCTCATATACTCAGCTATATTTTATTCTTAAGGCCTTTATAAACTTTTAAATTTTTCTTTGTTTTAAATTATTTATCTTCAGAATAAATATAAATACGATTGGACTTATAAAAACCCAAAGTGCCATAAAGCTAATACTACTACTGAATTGAGTTCGTAAAAGGGACAATACCAATAGTAAAAGACTGCCTGAGATCAATTTAACGATGACCGGATAACTCACAAGAAAAGAATATCGAGACTGTCTGGTTTTTAAAATCTGTTTTTCACTCACGGCATAAAAACCAAAACAGGCCATCCAGATCAGTCCTACTATTGCCATCCATATCATGAAGAAGACTCCTGCTGTGCAGTTTTAAGCTTGGCCTGAATTTTATGAACAGCTTTTTGCTGGATAGGTGTAATTTTCTGATGTAGGAAGTAAGCGAGAAGTGCCAAGATCCAGAGCATCAGATCGATACGCAAAAACAGCCAATAGTTCGCAAAAGAATCCAGATAATGCTGGGACCACAAATAATACAGGTCGATGAGTGGAAGCATAAAAGCGGCACAGATGAGAATTTTAAGCTGCGTTTTCCATAAATGCTGTTGTGGCGTTAAACAGGCCAAGATAAAACTAATCAGCCAAATACTAAAGAAGATATAGATTTCATAATTTGTGGTGCCCACAGGAATGTGAATCAAACGGTTTGCATAAAGATAAGCCAGCATGGCAATAGGTAAACCAATTATCATGGTGATATTCAGACGATTCACCAGATAATATCCAAAGTGAAAACGATCCGATTTTTTCTGCATCTGTCGTTTCAGGCTCCAGAGCAATAATCCGGAAGCGATCATGGCACAGCCTAATATGCCTGAGAAAAATAGGGCGAAACGTAAAACAGGTTCGGCAAAACGTGCCATATGCAAACCATATACTCCAGCATTCAGGGTAGCAATTGCACTGTCATTACGGGTGTTTTCAAGCAATTTGCCTGTCGTCGCATTGAATACGAGTTGTGCCTGATTGCGGGTAATAGAATGATCTTTCAATTCGGTTAAGGTAATCTTTGCCAGCTGGGTATTCGGCTGCTTCACGGTAATATTGTCAAATTCTGATTTTCCCCAGTGCTGCTGCGCCGTAGTGATAAAATGTTGAATCGGTAACATCTCCGTTTTAATGGGCACAGCAGAGGGAGCAAGCACATTTTTGGTTCGGATTTCTTCAAAATATTGAAATGGATTTTCTGGATATAGCTGCTTCATGCCAGAAGGCAAAACAATATAAAAGAAAATAGCCAGTCCAGTAAAAGTCATAGTTAAAAAGAACGGTAGCGCAATGACGGAACTGACATTATGAAAATCCAGATAGGAACGTTGTCCTTTAAAAGCTCTCAGAGTAAAGAAGTCGGTCAGAATTTTTTTATGAGTAATGATTCCGGAAATCAGGGTCATCAACATGATGAATGCAGCAATGGTGACAATCAGACGGCCAATGGTATAAGGTACGCCATATAGCTGAAAATGAAAGTTATAGAAAAAATCTCCGCCCTGTGTAGCCGAAAGCGTTAATTCCTTACCTGTCATAGCATCCAGGGTTTTAAGTTGATAAGCACCCTCTGCAGTTTGCCAATAAATTTTATTAACCGGTAAATCATGATTTGCTACCCCGATATACCAGTTCTGTGCATCAGGTGCATGTTGCTGTAAATAGCTATAAGCAGTTTTTAAAGCTGTTTCCTGGTTCACCTGCATCATGACAAATTGTGGCTGCATCCACATTGTAATTTCATGGCGATAATAGGTAACCGCACCTGTTAAAAAGATCGCGAAGAGGAGCCAGCCAAAACTTAAACCTAGCCATGAATGTAGCCATGCCATAGATTGACGGACAGATTTATGCATGGTTTAACCTATGAAGCGGGAAATGACAAATAAAACAATGAGAGGAATCAGGCTATAGACTGAAAGTGTTTTAAGATTTTGGATACAGAAGATTCCAATCACAAAACAGACATAAAAAATCAGGGCAATAAAGGCAGCCAGATAAACCGATTCAGCTTTGGGTAGACTCGCCTGTAAAAAATAGGCCAGATCGAGAGCAATCAGATAACTACATAAATAACCAATACCAAAGCTCATGCTTAATCGATACAGGATAGCAAGTGGCTGAAGGGTAGAAATCATGGAAAGGCCTTTATATGAATCTTTACAAGTAAATATTGAGGCAACTTAATGCACAAAGCTTAAGGTCGTGACCAGGTACTGTTTCTTATACACTTGCTGATTCAATTTTCCTGTCTTGTCTACTTCTTGACTCACCTCTAGTACATATTGACCCTTCCATGGCGTAGCAATATTAATTTGGCCTTGGTTGTTGGTCGTATAATTTTTAAGCCAGTGCTGTGGGGAATAGACAGTCACTTTGACATCCGCAGCGGGTTTACCCTGATACATGACTGTAAAAGTATTACTGTTCGGCTGAACCGGTACGATATCCAGCTCTGAGTCTGCTTTCTGGTTTTGTCTGCCGGATTTCGCGTGATAGCTGAGTAAGGATTCCCCATAGATCAGTTCATGATGGAGCTGTACATCTGCTTGATCTTTTGTAGAGTAGACCAGATGATCCTGGTGTAGTTGGGGACTAAATTGTTTTTTAGTCTGAATCGCTTTTGCTTGGCTGAATGACTTTAAGGCACCTTCTTGAGTCTCTTTGAGCTGTTCACTATATTCACCAAAGAATGCATGTGTTTTTGCATCTGAAGCACGTTCTAGCCAAAGCATATGGGCCTGAGCAGAAAGGGTCAGTGACAGTCCAATTGTCAAAGTAATGATTTTTTTCATGAATTCTACCTGATTATTGTTTACATATAAGAAAATGAGCTCCGAATATTCTTTCAAAGCTCAAGCGAAAAATTAATATTTGAATTTTACGGCCACACTGTAATTTGCCGGTGCACCATAGAAGCCTTGCTGATTCGGGAAATTAAATAAGTATTTTTCATTGGTCAGATTATTCCCGTTGGCCTGCAAAGTAATGTGATCATTGAGTTCATAACTGGCCATCAGATTCACAAGCGCATATGCATCCTGTTTGATAATGCCTGCTTGTTGGGTAACAACACCCTCTGTAGCAGCTTCAGGAACTTCTAGATAAGTTTTATCCTGCCATTGCACACCAAGGCCCAGTTTCAGTTTTGGAATCTGTGGCACCTGATAGGTCGTTAAAAGATTAAAAGACTGGGTTGGATTGAAGGTACGCGCATCACCGCCATTGATCAGATCTTTCAGGCTAAACTGGGTATAACCAAAGCTTAAGTTAAAATGGTCGGTCAGTTGTCCCGCCAAGCCAAACTCGTAGCCTTGGGAACGCAGGTCACTGACCTGAGTTGTGCGTAAAGTCGGGATACCGTCAGAATCTCGCAACGGATAATTGCTTTGTTCTGTTCTGAATACGGCCATGTTGGCGGTGAGCTTATCATCTAGCCAGGAACTTTTAATCCCGGCTTCATAACTTTCACCTTCAACCGGTTTATTAATACTGCCATCCAGCGCTTTAGTTGTTTGTGGACGGAAAATTGAGGTATAGCTTAGATAACCTGTATATTCAGGACTAAATTCATAAGTCAGGCCTGCATAAGGTAATAGCTTATTCTCATCATAAATCGTGTCTGTTCCATAACTGCTGCCTGTACTTTCAGCCTGAACATAGTTGGCACCTAAAAGCAGTTTCAGATCGTCAGTCATATGTAAACGGGTGGCGGCATATAGGCTTTGGTTTTTTTGCCGGATGTGCATCTCACCACTGGTTTTTGACATATCCCAAACTGGTTCGGGCGGCGTAAAACTGGATAAATCTGTGGTAAGTGGGTTGGTAAAGCTGCCTGCATAACCTAACTCATTCAGATTGTTTTCAGCCCAGATATAGCCAAAAGATGCCTCATGTTGTTGTCCCCAAAGTGGATAGGTGCCACTAAAACTCAGACTGGCCTGCTGTTCCTTGTTGTCATCAATATACATACCTGGATATAAGAAAATACCTGAAGTACCGTCAGCACCAGGTTTACCGGACAGGAATAAAAGTTTTGAATCCCGGTCAGTCCGTTTTTCCTCATAACTCAGTTTAGCTTTCCAATCAGCGCCAAATTGTTGTTCGATCTCGGCAAAATAGTTTTTAATATTACTGTCCCAGTAGGCCCAGTCCGGACTGTAATTATAATTTCTTGAATAGCTTAACTGTTCACCTTCAGTATTGATTAAAGGATTAGAACCCCAATTGACCCCATTGGGATTATGATTCGTTTCGGTATAACCAGCAGTTATTAAGGTCGAATCAGTCAGGTCAGCCTCAACCACGGCACCAATGCCATTTTTTTCGAGTTCATAGTGATCCAGATAACTATCACCTGTCTGCTGATAGCCAAATACTCGGCCTCTGATTTTTCCATCCTGTGTCAGGGGAGAGGAAACATCTGCTTCATAACGTTGGGTATTCCATGAACCATAACTGGTATTAAACGCGGCCTGAAGTTCCTGAGTAGGGCGTTTTCTAATCATATTAATGGTAGCGCCCGGATCGCCAATACCATTATTTAAGGCATTTGCACCTTTAACGATCTCTATACGGTCAAATAAAAAGCTGTCTGGATTGTCATTATTGTAGTTATAGCCTTCAAGCGGAATCCCAACGCCGTCTACCAATACGTTTGAGATTTCAAAACCACGTGATAGATAGGAAGTTCGTTCGGTCTCCTGGTTACTTACAATGATCCCCGGTGAGTTGCGGAGTACATCACGGGTATTATCCAGTGCAAAGTCATCTAATTGTTGACGCGTCACTACATTCACTGTTTGTGGCGTTTCCTTAAGAGGAATATTTAGTTTAGAAGCTGTTGCAGAATTTTGAATAATATAGCTTTTAGTCTGTTCAGAGCTTTCTGTTGTTTGTGCTGCATCAGTGACTATCGTGATGGTGGGAAGTTGCTGACTATTTTCTGCAAAACTTTGCTGGGTCATCAAAATAGCAAAACTGAGCAAAGATAGCTTGAAAGTTGGATGATTGGTATAAAACATTTTAATGAATGTAAATGATAATAATTATCGATAATGTTATTGATTAGATATTTTTAAATCAATCTAAATACAATAGGAAATTTAAATTAAAAATTACTCATTGATAGAGGAATACTTTGCAGTTAAAGCAGATTAAAAGAAGAAGGGGTTAAGATTTTGCTTAAAATAAAAACGATTTATTTTAGTAAAATAATATGTAAATTATTGACTTCATATTAATTTTTTAAATTTATAAAGTATAGTCGCTAAATTTTTTTCATGTAGAGAATGAGATTAATGCTCAAATATAAAAAGAAAAATGAAATAAAAAAAAGCCATCACATTGATGGCTTTTTATAAATGATATTGATCAATAAGTTTTATAAGGCAAGAACTTGCCAGACAATACGACATTGACGCGGTCGCCATTCGGATTTTCTTCGCGTTGAATATCCATACTAAAATCAATCGCGCTCATAATACCGTCACCAAATTCTTCATGAATCAGTTCTTTAATGGTAGAACCATATACATTCACCACTTCATACCAACGATAAATTAAAGGATCGGTCGGTACGCTGGTTGGCAGGGAACCTTTATATGGCACGATCTGTAGCCATGCAACGGCTTCATCACTTAAGCCAAAAATCTGACCAATCTTTTCTGCTTGCTCTTTATTAAACGCCATCTGACCTAAACATGCAGCGGTTACCCATTCTTTAGAAAGACCAATCTCTTTGGCAACATCTGACCACTTAATTGACTTTAAAACTTTCGCTGAAATGATCATGTCAGTTACTTGTTGACGATGGGTAATCATAATCCTCTCCAAATTATTCTCAAATGAATGTATGCAGAACGCATAATGCAGATATCATGCCAACAGCATTCTAGAGTTCATGCTAAATAGAAAATGAATATTTAAGTGATTGTTAATTATTTGTGGCATAGCTTTTGCTTCTATTTCGATATACATGGCAACGACGCCATTCACCATTACCTGTTCTAATATTCAAGGCAACGGCGCCTAAGGTCTTCAATGATCTTAGGCGTCTTTTTTTCGAAAAACAGGTCCGTATATTGAAAAAGAGGACGACAACATGGCATATCTTGCTCCTGCGGAGTTTGCAAAAAAAGTAGTAGATGCGGGTGAATCCAAGCTTCATATGGCAACCCGTGATGTTTTGATTCGTGCCTTTATGGCAGGTGCGATTTTGGCCTTGGCAGCCGTATTTGCAATTACGATTGCAGTGCAAACTGGTGTGCCACTGATTGGCGCATTACTGTTTCCTGTCGGCTTCTGCATGTTGTATTTATTGGGCTATGACTTGCTAACCGGGGTATTTGTATTAACACCGCTGGCATGGCTGGATAAACGTCCTGGCGTAACCTGGGCACGCATTTTAAAAAACTGGGGACTGGTATTTTTAGGTAACTTTACTGGGTGTTTAGTCGTTGCAGTACTGATGGCTGCTGTTTATACCATGGGCTTTGCGACTGATCCGAATCCAGTCGGTGAAAAGATTTCTCATATTGGTGAAGACCGTACCTTAGGTTATGCGGCTTATGGTTTCTCAGGTTGGATGACTATTTTTATTCGTGGCATGTTGTGTAACTGGATGGTGTCATTGGGCGTGATTGGTGCGATGATGTCAACTACAGTAAGTGGAAAATTCATCGCAATGTGGATGCCAGTGATGCTGTTCTTTGCCATGGGCTTTGAACATTCAGTGGTAAACATGTTCCTGTTCCCATTTGCCATGATGATGGGTGGTGACTTCTCGATTGCAGATTATTTCCTGTGGAATGAATTACCGGTTGCTTTAGGTAATCTGGTCGGTGGTTTAGCCTTAACAGGTCTGGCACTTTATACCACACACGTACGTACTGGCGCGAAAAAAGAATTCTAATAATGAATCATTTTTAAAGGGATCAATATGATCACTGCTGTCCCATAGTTTGCTTTAAATAAAAAAACCTGAGTCCTAACAGTTAAAATATGAGTGCAAACAAACACTTTAACGACCAGGATTCAGGTTTTGTCCCATCAGAATACCGTATTTCATGAG
>NZ_VOZV01000013.1:0-82140 GCF_013419565.1 Acinetobacter sp. YH12072
TTTTTTATTCTTTTTGGATGGAGTCACACAGGAGAAATTTCGAAAGAGTGGTGGAAGATGTATACAGATACATGGACTATCTTTATGGCTCTATTTCCTGGCTTATGTTATTGGCTATTTCTGATTAACCTAAAAGATAAGAAATCAAAGAATATTGAATAAACCATTGCATAGAGATTCTTAAATTTCCCTAAAATTAACATAATACACCTTATACGAAATCATTTTGATTTCCTTTTTAAATCATAACTTTATTGTATATAGACAAGCCCTCTCATTAGCGATTGGGCTTTTTAGTTGATATTTCACGTTCCACGCTTCATTTTGGAACATCGTTGGATGATTTTATTAAATTGAGCTGATCAATTTCTATTTTGGATTAGCTTTGCTTAGCCAAAAACTTTTCAATCGCCTGCTGTGCAATCTCCGCATCCTGGAAAGACTTCACTCCAGAAACACCCATCGCACCAACTAACTGACCTTGATACATAATCGGTTCACCACCTTCCAGCATACCTGAGAAAGTATCCATGGTCAGAAAGCCCATTTGACCGCCTTTGATAATATCTTCAAACAGTTTGGATGGGCGGCGACTAATGGCAGAACAACGTGCTTTTTCCAGACACAGGTTTGCTGTCATCGGTGAAGCACCATCCATACGCTTCATTGCCAGCAAATTGCCAGTTTCATCAACTACAGCAATACTGACATTAAAGCCATTTTCTAGCGCATATTCATAGGCCTGATTTAATAAAAACTCAGCATCGCTTAAGGTCAGATAATGTTTGGTTTTCATTCAACTATCCAATTTCTAATTTATCAATTTCAAATCTTTGCGGTCTAATTAAAAGAATAAAATAAGCCCGAACGAATTCGGGCTTATGTTCCCTCTCCTTTTAGGAGAGGGTTAGGGAGAGGTTGTATTACCCTTTCATTTCAGCAAAAGTTTCTTTAGCCGCTTGAATCGTAAATTCAATATCTTCATCACTATGCGCAGCTGAAATAAATCCTGCTTCAAATGCAGATGGAGCCAGGTTCACACCACGACTTAACATGCCATGGAAGAATTTCTTGAAAGCTTCTACGTCACATTTCAGCATTGAATCAAAGCTGGTGATGTCTTCTTGATCAGTGAAGTACAGGCCAAACATGCCGCCCACTTGCTGGGTCTTGAATGGAATACCGGCTTCATCCGCAGCTGCTTGTAAACCTGCAAGAAGTTTTTCAAGTTGAGCAGTCAGTTTTTCATAAAAACCTGGCTCACGCAGATGTTTAAACATCTCGATCCCGGCACGCATTGCTAGCGGGTTACCGGACAAAGTACCTGCCTGATACACGTTACCTAGTGGCGCGATGCATTCCATCACTTCACGCTTACCGCCAAAAGCACCGACTGGCAGCCCCGCACCAATAATTTTACCCAAAGTCGTTAAATCAGGAGTTACGCCATAATGTGCCTGAGCACCACCTAGACCGACACGGAAACCTGTCATCACTTCATCAATGATGAAGACTGAACCATGTTCATCACAGACATCACGTATCGCTTGCAGGAAACCATCAATCGGTTTCACCAGATTCATGTTTCCTGCTACTGGCTCTACAATTACACCGGCAATTTCTGAACCGAACTTGGCAAAGCATTCTTTTAAAGTGGCGATGTCGTTATAAGGAAGAGTTAAAGTATGTTTGGCAAAATCAGCAGGTACACCCGCAGAAGTCGCTTCACCTTCGCCTTTAGTTAACAAGCCAGAACCTGCTTTTACCAGCAACGAGTCAGAGTGACCGTGATAACAACCTTCAAATTTTACGATCTTGTCACGACCAGTATAACCACGTGCCAGACGAATCGCAGTCATGGTCGCTTCAGTACCAGAATTCGTCATACGTACCAATTCAATGGATGGCATGATGTCGCAAATGATATCTGCCAAAGTGGTTTCATGCACGGTTGGTGCACCAAAGCTTAAACCATCAACAGCTGCATCTTGCACCGCTTTAATGATTGATGGATGCGCATGACCCAGAATCATTGGGCCCCATGAACCCACATAGTCCACATAGCGCTTGCCATCGACATCGTACAGATAAGCACCTTGTGCTTTCTCGATAAAGATAGGCGTACCACCCACGCCATTGAAAGCACGTACAGGTGAGTTAACACCACCCGGAATATGTTTATTGGCTTGTTTAAATAGTTGTTCTTGCTTTGGAGATAAACTCATGAGAATCACTCAACTCAAAAATACAATAAGAAATAAAAATTAAGCTTGTTCAGCAAATAGTTCCGACCAGTCATATACACGTTGACCGACAGTCGACATTGAGCGACCTAAGACATCACTAATAACTGCACAAAGATCTGCACCGGCTTCAATGACTTCTTTGCCGTTTTCCACCGTCAAACCGCCAATAGCGCAAATCGGTACATTTAATTTACTTTTGGCTTGTTTTAAGGTTTCCAGACCAATATTACCTGCTTCTGGCTTGGTATCAGTCGCATAGATCGCGCCAAAGGCTACATAATTAGCCCCATCAGCAATGGCTTGTTCAGCAAGCTCAAGTGAGTTATTACAACTGCGGCCAATCAATACATTTTTAGGCAAACGCTCAACAGCTTCCTGGATTGAACCATCATCCTGACCCAAATGCACGCCTACGCCATATTTTACTGCAGTTTCCAAATCGTCATTAATCACAAATGGAACTTTATACTGTTCACACATTTGTTTCATATATTCGATTTCGTAAGCCTGATCTTCTTTCGCTACTTTTTTACGACGATACTGAAGTACCGCAACTTCATAAGTCGCCATTGCACCTTCAAGTTTCGCCAGAAGAAGCTCAATAGGATCATCATTGGTAATTAAATATAAACCGCGCATGACTGCCGCCATTCAAAATACATACGCTATTATAGGCATAAATGGGCGAGTTTCCCCATCCTAAACACTGAATAATACCCGATTCAGGTATTAGATTATTATTTGTACTTTTTATACAGGTGATTGATCAATATCCCTATTTTCAGTGATAGGCGGCTGCCAGAATTTACGTTTTAATGGTTTTATAACAATAATAATAAAGTGTTAATGCTTACGCCCTCCGACAAACGCTTTTAGGATTTTGCAGATAACTTAGTGGAGAAGTTGCAAAATTCTGAAAGCGATTTTTTTATGTCCGGATTTTACGATTCCTGTGTATAAAATTGCTTGAATACCATTAATCACAAAACTTAAAGAAAACTTCAAAATACCCAATTTCAGGGATAGGTCTACATGCATTAAAGGATTTAAATAAGTTCGAACACAACACATAAATAGAAAAGCAAAAGCTGTGTTTTATCTACCAGATCCTTTCTAGCTTTGGGTAAACCGTTTATGGGGAGACGTGTCAAAGCTAGAAAGGATCGACCCATCTAAGCAGAACTGACCATCTTATCTCTCAAACTTGGTTCATTCATCTCGTGAATATTTTCTAAATCATTCAGATAAATTAAAAATACGTCAATGCAGATCTTTCTATTTTTTTAAATATAAAAAAAGCCCGGAGAAGGTCGCTCCAGGCTTGGAAAACTGATTTATTCAGTGAATTATACTCTTTGATAAAATACTGAATAAGCAATAAAACAATTAATAGAATAATAACTCTACACTTGCAAGTGTTTTTATCGTTTTTATTGCAATACTTAAGCATAAATCCGATAAAACGTCATAAGCCCTAACTTGGAATTTTGTCGTGCTTACGATCGACCAGGCTCAGGTTACCACGTAATACATCGGCAAACATACGCCAGTCTGAAATAAAACTGTATAGCGGCTGTTTAAAGCTGGCCGGTTTATTCTTTTCAAAAATGAAATGACCAATCCAGGCACAGGCATAACCTGAGAGTAGTCCATAGGCCAGATATTTAGCTTTACGCTGATGAAGGGCTTTGCTAAAAAAATATAAACCGATACTGCTGCCTGCGACATGCAAACGGCGGCTCATAATATGGCGATGCTCGGTTAGATAAAACCGGTAAAACTCATGATAGTCATGAATCGGCATTTGTGGAGAAGTCAGTTCTGCAATCTCATTGCTCGGCTGCACTTGTGCATTCATTATCATCATCCTGATCTTTTTTCTTCACCTTAGCGCATAATTTAGGCAATTAAAAGTACCTTTATTTTCATGTAATTCTGTACCTGAATTTGGCTTAGATATTGAATTGTCATGCTTTCAGTAGAAACCAGCGAATGAGATCAGCATTTTAATTTTTCCATTTCCATTTTTTTCAATCGGTCAAGTCTTACATCAGATTGGTTTTTCGTTACAATCAGCCGCTCAAAAGTCTAAAAAATATTTCCGTTTCATATCGGAATTTCATGCAAGCGAATAAAAATTCAATTTATTTTTTAATATTTTTCAATAAATTGAATAGACAGGATGATTATCATGGTTGAAGTTGAACTCAAGTTCCAGATTCCCGCGGCACGCCGTACTGCCCTGCTTAAGGCACTTGATCCCAAGAAATCTCAACAGATCCTGCTTCAAGCCAAATACTATGATACTGCAGACCGTCAACTGGCCCAGCATGGAATTGCCCTACGCCAACGATTAGAAGGCAGTCGTTGGGTTCAGACGTTAAAAGCGGCAGGCAAAAGCCACATTGAACGTTTCGAGCATAATCATGATCTGGGTGAATTAGAATATTCTCCTGAGCTGGACCTGAGTATTTACCAGCAGTCTGCTGAAGCGCAAACCTTGCTTAATCGTGCTTTAGGTGATCAGTTTGACCAGCTGCAATTGCAGTTTGAAACCGATATTGCCCGTACCTTGCGCGTGATTGAATATGAAAACACATCAATCGAAGTCAGCCTGGATATCGGCTGTATTCGCACGCCTCATGCTGAACAGGAAGTGCATGAAGTTGAATTCGAGTTAAAGCATGGCTCAATTCAGGATTTGCTGGCCTTTAGTTTTGAATGGGTCAAAAAATATCAGCTGTGGCTGGATGTACGCAGTAAGGCTGAAATTGGGAATTTGTTAGCGACTCATCAGAATGTAAGTCCCGCTACTTTTGCCAAAGAATTCCAGATCAGCAAAAAAGATAGTGCGGGTAAAAACCTGTGTCATCTGGTGGCCCAGCAAATGCAGCATCTATTGCCCAATATCGCGGGAATCTCCGCGCAATTGGCAGAGCAGGAACATATTGATCAGGCACAACAGGCCTTGGATCATCTCTATCTGACCCTACTTTTGTTTAAAGATTGGCATACTCAGGTTTCAGACAAATGGGCGCATCAGCTTGCTGCATTTAAACATCAGTTTGAACATCTGCAACATTTACAGCATATGCAGAACACTCTGGCTGGCTTCCTGCAAAATCCTACGACCGCAGAGAACCTGACTAAAGATATCCTTTATGCCAAAGAGAAGCTGGGCAATCTGGTGAAGTCCACCCAGAATGTGCATCACTATCTGGAATTGCTGCTCTTCAGCTTAAGTACAGATGAAGCTAAGCCGCTGGAATTAAAATCTGCAGCGCAAACTACCCTGCAGCAACAATACAAAGTTTTGCAGGAACAGATGAACCAGACTGATATTACCAATTTTGAGAGTCTGGATCTGCTGTCCATTCGCATTCAGGAATTAAAATTCAGCTTCCCGATTTTGACCACAATTTATGATGTCAAAAACCTGCAAAAATACAGCAAGGCGTTAAATGATGCACAGCAGGCAGCAAATGAATATCAGACGCTGGCCTCTTCTGCCCTGTATATCCAGCAGACTGAGCTGGAAGCCAGTGACTGGTTTGTGTTGGGTTGGCTGACTGCCAAGCAGGAAGTCTATGCACAGCGCTTACTGGAAGCGACAGAACAGTTTCTGGTCAGCCGCAAATTTCTTAAATAAGTATTTAACTGACTTTCAAAGCACGCTACGGCGTGCTTTTTGTTGCACAAGCACATCACAATACTTTTGTTGTTTGGTCTATATTGATTGTTATGAGCTTCATCGAGAAGGAATGGCCCGATGGCAGAAATCGAACTCAAATTCCAGATTCCGCAAAGTATACGTCACCAATTCGAACAAGATTTTCAGCAGTACGGGCCAACTCGACATCATTTATGTGCCAAATACTTTGATACTGCCGATCAGCAGTTACAGCAGCACAAAATTGCACTCCGGCAGCGTCTGGAAGATCAGCAATGGTTTCAGACCTTAAAAGCACCGAGCCAGCATCAATTTGAACGCTTTGAGCTGGAAGAAATACTGGTTACCGCACCGGACAACTGTGATTTAAAAGCTTATGCCAAGCATAAACAGGCTCGGAAGATTCTAAAACAGGCCCTCCACACCTTAGATACGGCTCTGACTCTACAATTTGAAACTGATGTAGAACGGGATCTCTGGATTGAAGATTACCGAGGAAGTCAGATTGAAATTGCACTGGATAGAGGTGAGATTCGTTCTAAGGGCCAAACCTTAGACATTTATGAAGTCGAATTTGAGCTTAAAAGTGGCAGACTTGATGACTTAATTGATTTTGTCAAACCCTGGATTCAACGCTATCAGTTATGGATAGATGTACGCAGCAAGTCCGAGCGTGGTTATGCCTTGTTAAATAATGCAATTGATCTCCCTGTTCAGCATCAAACAACTTTACAGCTCGCAGCTAAAGACGATATTCATCATATCTTGCAAAAAATTATCACCAACTGTCTGACGCACCTGTTTCCCAATGCAACGGCGATTGCGCTAGAGAATTACAATAGTGACCATGTGCACCAGGCCCGCGTCGCTATCCGGCGTTTACGCAGTGCCTTAAAAATCTTCCAGCCCTATCATCAGGATTTGACAGAGGAATGGCAGGATCAGTTACGCAATATCTTCCAGCAATTAGGCTCTACTCGGGATCGCGATGCTTTAGCTGAAAGTCTGCTTCCTCAGCTAGAAGCTGCGGGTTCACCAGTATTGCAGTTGCCTCCAGCCCAACAGGATCAGGCAGATATTAGCCAATTATTCAGAAAGCCAGCTACGATGGAGCTGATACTGGAGCTACTACAATTTAGTCAGGATCAGAGTGCAAACCAGCAAAAGTCCTCGCATAAAATCCTGTGTAAAGGACTCAGCAAACTGCATCAGAAAGTCTGTGCAGATGCAGAGAATTATCAGGAACTGGATATTGAATCACGCCACCGAACCCGCAAGCGGGTTAAACGCTTGCGTTATAATGTGGAATTTCTGCAAAGCCTGTTTCCGGAAAAGGAAATCAAAAGATATCTGAAAGCGTTAAAGCCCTTACAGGAGACTTTAGGTCATTATAATGACCTGTTTGTCGCAGAAAGCCTATATAGGCCTTATGCAAAAAAACACTCCAAAGCATGGTTTGTCATCGGATGGCTCACCGCAGAACAGCAGCATCTGTCGGAACAGGCTGCCGAGCAGTTACAGAAATTTTCTCACACCCAGCCATTCTGGTAAGAGATAAATAGACAAAATTGCTCTAGCGATATTTTCCATATACTTTCCAGGTATTGTTATCAGCTAATGGATCGCTATAACTATCGCTGCGCTGCTTACGCGGCTTATCACGGGCATCAACCAGTTCAAAATGTGGTTCGACACTCAGGACGATGCCATTCACATAGAACCGAGTCCGGGTGTATTCACTTTGACCATGCTGGAATACATAAGTACGCAGATCTACAAATTCACGATGTGCCACAAGTGCCGCTGTCTCATCACTGTCTAGCCAGCGTTGCATGGCCTGAATCTGTTCCGGTTCAAATTGCCCACATTTTTCAATCAGGCTGGCAATGCCACGAAAAGTTTTGGATTCTTTGGCACGGGTTTTATTAATCCGGATGCGGTCCACATGAAAATAGAATAAAGGCAGATTCAAATGGCTTGGCAAATGAATCGCATCCAGAACTTCATCTTCCATAAAAGGCTGAAACAGGTCTTGTGCCCTTTCAATCAGACCCAGCCATTGCTTGTAATATTCTTCGACCTGCGACTTGGTGCCATAATAAATTGGCAATCCTTCCACATTGGCCAGATTTGCTGGTGGCCAGATATTCTGGCGTAATAAGGCAATATCACTTTTCAGACTCTGTACAGCAATTGCATCTTGCATGAGATTTACATTTTTATTGCTTAGGCTATTTTTTAGATTAAGGCAAAGGTTTAGTTTCTGCAAGGCTTTGCCTATAATTAGTGATTAAGATTTTATTATCAGGAAAAATTCATGGTTCAAAAGATTGAAGCAACCGATGTAACCGAAGAAGAAGCGTTAAATGCTGCATTCTTTGAACGTGCTGATGAATTTATTAAACAGGCCAACGAATTTAGCCGTGTAGAAAAAGGCTCTCAGGAAAACCCGGCAGAAAAACGTGGTCAAGTCAGCGCTGCAATGCTGTTTGGTACTGCCCGCTTTAATACCTGGGTCGCTGCCAACAATTTCAAAGATGGCAACGAGATGCGCGACGCTAAAGATCAGGTCATGTCTTATATCTTGCAGCAATTTCAGATGATGCTGGAAGATAACTACGATGAATACTGTGAGCAGTTTGAGAACTATTTACGTTTCCGTCGTAATGAAGAGTTTCATGCCAACAAGCATCAACACGACCACGATCATTAATGAAAGCCCTACGGGGCTTTTTTTAAATCTTTGATTTTTAATTTGACTTTAATACTGGATTCATCCTATAAAAAATGAATAAAAATTAAACGATGACCAAAAATATCATGCAACAACTGTCCTTTCCGATTATAGATCCGCATATTCATCAATGGGACCCTTATACCACACCGCATGCCGCAGCCTCAGCCGTAAAATTATTTGGCAAACATCCCAAACTGCTGAACAAAATGGTGCGACTGATCAAGCCCAAAGCGGTGATCGATACCATTGGTCTGACCGAACATCTGACCGCGCCTTACCTACCTGAAAATTATAAACGTGACATCGGTCATTATCAGGTGGAACAGATTGTTCATATAGAAGCAAGCTGGCATGAGCATAAAGGTACTGGCGTGGTTAATGAAACCAGGTTTATTGCCGGGCTGCCTTTTGCTGAACAGAATATTCAGCTAGGCGGCATTGTGGCTACAGCTGATCTTCGTCAAAAAAACTTTAAACAGCTGCTGCAATTGCATCAGGAAGTTTCACCTAAACTACGCGGTATTCGTAAAATGGCATCGTTCCATGCCGATAAAGGCATTCATGCCTGGACCGATGAACCGCATTTATACTGCAATAAGAAATTTCTGAAAGGATTTGAGGAATTAGCCAAAGCCAATTTAAGTTTTGATGCCTGGGTTTATTCTACCCAAATTTCTGATGTGGCCCATCTGGCCAAAACATTTCCTGAAACGCCGATTGTGCTGGATCACTTGGGCACACCTGCCGGCATCTTTGGGAAAGTCGGTAAAGCAACCGGACAAACAGCACAGCAGCGAGACTATATTTTTCAGACCTGGAAAGAAGACCTGGCTGAACTGGCAAAATGCCCAAATGTGTATAGCAAAATCTCCGGTCTGTTTATGCCTGTACTCGGTCACCGTTTTCATTTAGAGCAAAAACTGGCAAAAAAAGATGAACTGATTCAGCTCGCGGCTCCATTGATCCAGCATGCCCTACAATGTTTCGGTAAAGATCGCATCATGTTTGCTTCTAATTTCCCGATGGATCGTGTCAGCACAGATCTGGTCACCATCATTGATGCCTTTAGCGATATTGTGCAGAGCTATGACGAACATGCTGTAAAGCCGGTTTTTTATGAGAATGCCAAACGCTTTTATCGCCTATAGATACGTGGAAACGTCATCCGTAACTGGTTGAGGCAGGACTACATCATAAGAGGATTGTTTCTACAATAAATTTATTTCGTGAAGGTGGTGGACGAGTTTTGCGGATGACAAATGGTTTTGGCTACTTTTGCCGAAGCAAAAGTAGCCATATAGACATCTAAACATTTATTTAAAATGAAAAGAGACCGTCATAGACTTATAAAAAATTACAGAGTTTATTTCACTTCTTTCCCATACTGATCCGCCATGACTTCGACCAGTTGATCCGGTTTAACATATTTTTTGATAACGGCATCGACATCTGCCTTGGTCAGCTTGGCAATCGCCTGATCACGTTTCTCCCGATAGATCAGATTACGATCTTTTTCCAGTTGTGGAATCAGCATGCTGTGAATACGGCGATCATCTTCTAGTGCAGTGACGCGCTGTTTCAAAATCGTGGCTTTCGCTGCTTCAACTTCCTGCTCGGTTACCCCTTTGGCCAGAAGCTCATTCAATACCTTATGCACCGCTTGTGATACCTGTGCTGATCGGCCAGGCGTATAATTCGCCTGAATGCCTAATGCGCCTGAATCAATCCATTCATCATACTGAGCATTGGCACTAAAACCATAAACCAGCGCATTTTTCTCACGTAATTCCTGTGCTAAACGTGAAGACAACTGAGAATCACCCAGAATATGCCGGAAGACCAGCATGGCTGGCAAATCTACATGTTCTGCACCGACCGGGAATGTCATGACAGCCTGATAATGACCGAACTCGCGCTGTTCAGACAACGCATGGATTTTCTGTGCCGGATAAACTGTATATTGACCACTTAAGCGCTCATAAGGCTGCTTCGCTTTCCAGCTCGCAAAGTTATTTTTGAGGACTTTGCTCACGGACTTCGGATTAAATTCCCCTGTCACTGCGATCTGGGCATGATGCGTATTAAAGAACTGCTGATATAACGCTACGACATGTTCACGAGTAGCAGCCTGAATCTGTTTTTTTGCCAGTTCAGGTTCAAAATGATAGCGAAGGTCACCCGGCTGATAAATCTCGGTCGCGCGAGACATGGTCAGGCCGGCCACCATATTGGGCTCAGTATAAGGACGGTCTAACGCAGACAGGCTTTGTCCTTTAATCAGGTCAAACTGGCTCTGCTCAAAGGCCGGTTTATTGAGCACATCCAGCACATACTGGAAAAATTCCTCAAACTTCTCTTTTTTGGCACTGATCTGAATGCTCATGCCATTTTCAGAGGAACTGGCCGTGGCTGAACCACCGGACTCAATAATTTTATCGGCAATCTGTTGCAAGCTTTGGGTTTCAGAAGAACGCAGCAATAAGTAAGCTGTCAGATCCAGAATCTCGCCTTTATTGAACAAACTTTGTGCCGTACCAAAATTAAGTGCAATAGTGGCATAAACTTTGTCATCCTGAGTCTGGGTCGGGAATAAAGCGTATTTAATACCATTCTTCAGTTTGCCCCGTTGAATCTGCTTGTCCTTAGCCTGTAAATATTGCTTGGACTGCGCCACATACTGCTTTACTTCTGCCTGATAGACACTGACATCTTTCAGCGGTTCTGCTGCTTCAGCCTGCTGGTCCAGAGTTTGAGCCGGCACTTCAGTCTGGGGCAACTCCTGTGCTTTTTTCTGATCTTCTGGTGTCGGCAAGATATTGCCAGAAATACGATATTCTGGCTTAAAGAATGCCTTATACACCTGATTGATCTGATTGACATCCAGCTTTTCTATGGCTTGCAGATCTTTGAAATACTGGCTCCAGTCACCTGAATAAGCCACTACATATTCACTTAAACGCGAACCTAAAGCGGTTGCGCTATTTTTAACATTGTCCGCCTGGTTTCGGGTTAGACTTTTAGCCCGGTTTAATTCGGTTTCGTTAAATGGCTGGCTCTGCTCTACACCCTGAATCAAGCCCTGCTCAACCTGCTTGACTTGATGATTTGGCGCATAGATGGCACCCATAAACACCAGATTAAAATCTTTATCCAGCCAGGTCATAGACTGCACTGTAGTGGTCTTACCCGTCTCGACCAGACTCTGATACAGGTGTCCGCTAGGTTGCAAGGTATATAAAATTGGAGACATGGCCAATGTGGTTTTAATACTTTCTTCTGACTGGTTCAGATAAATATTAAATTTGGCCAGATCACTACCCTTTTGCACGGTAAATTCACGCTGTTTGATCTGTTCAGGTTTTAGCGCAGGCACTTTAACCGCTTCAGGCACTTTGCGGGACTGGATCGGACTGAAATGGGTATCAATCTGCTTCAGCACTTCTGCTTTATTAAATTTGCCTGAAATAATCATGAGGGCATTATTCGGTGCATACCAGTGACGATAAAACTGGTTCAGCTCCTGCATCTTGATCGATTGCAGTTCGTTCAAATCGCCAATCGGTAATCGTCCCAGATATTGATTGCCATAAGCTGATTTAAACACCTGATCCATCAGCACGGAAAATGGCTGATCCAGACGGATTTCACGTTCACGTTTCACGATATCAATTTCAGTCGGCACGTACTTTTCTTGCAGGACCAGCTTATCCATGCGTTCCGCTTCAAGAAAAATCACTTCATTGACCGCAGTCTGCTCAGGACGAATCACATTGGTATATTTGGTTGAGTAATAGTCGGTACTGGCATTAGTCATTAGGGTATATTGATCCAGACGGCGCTGAAATTCATCTCCCTTTACATTTTCCGTGCCTTTAAACGCCAGATGTTCAAGCAGATGCGCCAAGCCACCTTTGCCCTGAGGATCATTCAGTGAACCGGTCAGATAAACCGTATTCATAAACACTTTATTTTCTTTCACGTTGGGCGCAAGAATAATTCTTAAGCCATTTTCTAGTCGATATTCTTCGATATTCTGTTCTGTTCTCACCAATACCGGCTGTGCAAAACTGGCCGCTGTCCAGCCAGATAATAAAATCGCCAAGCTTAAACGTTTAAAGCGTATTTGCATTGTTCATCCAAATTTTTAAGTGTGAATTTTTATTTACAGTCACTCTGATCTTAGAGAAAAGTCTTTATTATGAATAGTCTATTTTATAAGAGGCCAAATAAAATACCGCGCAATTTCACGGTATTTTATTGAATATATTAATTAAATATAAAGTTCGGCCAGCATAAACAGTTTGGCATAACCAGAAATTTCAATGCGGTCTTGTTCTTTTAATGCGCAATATAATACACCACCACGCTGAGAGGCCTGATAAGCCACCAGTTCAGTTTTATTTAATTTCTCCGCCCAGATCGGTGCAATCCCGGTATGAATTGAACCGGTGACCGGATCTTCATTAATCCCGTTACTTGGTGCAAAATAACGTGATATACAATCATATTGAGTATCGCCAGCGGTAATCGCGACATCCAGTAATGGACCCACCGCTGTAATCGCGGTTCTTTTTCCATTCAGCTGCTTCAGCAATTCAATATTTGGCTGCTCTTCTAATACATCCTGCACTGATTCATATTCAATAATATAACCTTGAGTATTCAGATAAACATTTTTAAAAGGCTTCGTCAGCGCCTGTCTTAAGGCTTCCGGATATTCTGTAATGAGTTCAGGCTGACGGATTGGGAAATTCATCCGGATTTTGCCATCCTCATCCTGGCGTACTGTAAAAATACCTAGATCTTTGACATGAAAATAAATGGTTTTTGCAGAGCTAAAATCCTTGAACAGTACAAAGCTACTGGCCAATGTGGCATGTCCGCAAAAATCCACTTCCTTGGTCGGTGTAAACCAGCGAATTTCATAATTTTCTGCATCCAGCACTTTGACAAAAGCGGTCTCAGACAGATTATTTTCCAGGGCAATATTTTGCATCAGGTGATCATCCAGCCAAGCATCCTGCACGATGACTGCAGCAGGATTTCCCTTAAATAGAGCCGTCGTAAAAGCATCCACCTGGTACATTTTCATTTTCTTTACTCCTGTATGTAGGTGTTTAGTTTAAAAGCTTTTTTCCAGAAGGGGAATTTTATATGCTGTGGATCAGATGATTTATTTTTCTCCCTTTTCACTCATTAAGGTTCTTTATGAACAATTCACATATTCAAACTGTACCTTTAGAAAAAGCCTATCGCCTGATTACGCACGGCCCAACAGTACTGGTGTCTGCCAATGATAGGCAAGACACTGATGTCATGACCGCTGCCTGGGCATGTGCACTCGAATTTAGTCCAGCAAAAGTCACCGTAGTGCTGGATAAAAGCACCAAGACCCGAAAAATAATTGAAAATTCTGGCAACTTTGCACTGCAGATTCCCACCCTCAAACAGCTGGAAATGGTCTATAGCCTGGGAACATTGAGTCTGTACAATGACCCAGACAAACTGGAGCAGTCCGGTGTGCAGTTATTCAAATTCGCAGATCAAGAAATCCCAGTTGTAGAAGGTTGTGCCGCCTGGATTTTATGTGAGCTGATTTCGGAACCACATAACCAGCAGACCCATGACCTGTTTATTGGTAAGGTCATTGCCGCTTATGCCGATGATCGGGTGTTCCGTGACGGGCACTGGTACTATCATGAAGTCAGCGAAGAATGGAAAAGTATTCATCATGTCGCTGGTGGCCACTTCTATACCATTGGCGAAGCTGTCGCAGTAAAAGATGCAGAATAAATAACTGATCTTTTTAAACAAATCATATAAAAAATTCTTGCAAACAGGCAGCTTTGACCACAGTCAGACTGCCTGAATTTATGCTACTTTATCCATAATATCTGTTTGGTCTGATGTCTTATGATGCCGTTTAAAATCCACTGTATTGATGTCAAAAACTCATTACAAAATTATATCTGGTTACTTGAACATACACCGACGCATCAGGTCGCGGTCATTGATCCCACTGAAGCGGTGCTAGTTCAAGATTATTGTACCGAACACGGGCTTGAGCTGAGTCAGATCTGGCTCACCCACTGGCATAAAGACCATATCGCTGGTGTTCCAGATTTAATTCAAAAGCAATCATTACCGGTATATGGCCCAAAAGCTGAGCTGGAAAAAATTCCGTTTATTAACCATCCACTTGAACATGACAACCAGTTCAGTTTTCATGGTGTTGAGGTACAGATTATCGCCGTACCGGGGCATACCCTAGGCCATATCGTGTATTTCCTGGATGCCATTGATGTACTGTTCTGTGGCGATACCCTGTTTGCTATGGGCTGTGGGCGGGTATTTGAAGGCACTTATCAGCAGATGTACCACTCTCTGACTCGTCTGGCTGCCTTACCGCCACGTACCCAGGTTTATTGCACGCATGAATATACACTGTCGAATGCACAGTTTGCCAAACATGTTGAACCGGATAATCCAGCAATTCTGGAGCGTTTCGAACAGGTTGAGCGTATGCGCATGCTAGGACAATGCACCTTACCCAGTACTATTGCAGCAGAACTGGAAACCAATCCTTTTTTACGCGCAGACAGTGTCGAAGAGTTTCAACGTTTACGCGTGATAAAAGACTCGTTTTAAACTTATAGCTGCTTAGAGTAGCTGATGCTTCTGAGCATAGTCATCCAGTTCTTGCTGGGTGACCACTCGTACCGCATTCATTTCATCAATCCTGACCAGCAATAATCCACCCAAAGCAGGTTGATAACGGCGCGCACTGCCAAATGGCGTATAAGCCACCTTGGACTGTACCGAAAAATCCAGCCAGTCTTCATGACCCAGCATCACAGCAACAGGCTCCTGCCCTTGCTGCTGCATAAGTTCAATTTGCTGTTTGACGTACTGTTCAATATTTAATTCAGTCATCATTAATCTTATTTAAATTACATCAATTTCAGTATAAAGGATTGAGCCTAACACCATGACCTGAATACTCTGAGACTTTACTGGATTGTATATTTTTAAGCCTTACTCAAACTCTAAAACCTTAAACCACGCTAATTCCTAATTTAAAATGAATAACAAATAAACAATTATTGATTTAAATATTTGAATATTAATAACTATTCGAAAAATTATTTAGGCTTAAATTAAAATATTTAGTTACAACATCTTGAAAATAATAAAAAACATAGACTTAGATTAAAAACCTTATGTTTGGTCTATATTATCTTGTTCATTAAATCTGCAAATTCAATTAAATTAATTTAGATAAGGGTATTTGCCCTTTAAAACGAAAATTCTCACCCTTATCTATGATTTAACTGATGAAGGAGTTATCTCGTGAAAAAAGTGGTCAAAGCAAAAAACGTTCTCGCATTTAGACTTTGGTTAGAAAAATTGGGGTATTCGGTTCGCACCCTGGCAGACAATCGTGGTTTTAGTTTCAGTTTTAAAAAAGAATATGGTCTGGTGACTTGTGATCTTTCAGGTAATGCATTGGCCATGCAACTGGGTGAGGAGTTTGAAGATCATCTGAAAGCTTAAATTTAATTAATCAATGCACTCATGATTTACCCTTTTATTTGAGTAAAATTCTCTTATTCCTATAATCAGCCCATTTCGATGGGCTTTTTTTCGTTTATAAAATTTCAGGCAAAAAAAAACAAGGCATCAACCTTGTCTCTTTTGATGGTGGGGACGGAGAGACTCGAACTCTCACACCTCGCGGCGCTGGAACCTAAATCCAGTGCGTCTACCAATTTCGCCACGTCCCCATCAGGGTACCAACTTAGTGTTGGACTTTTTTTCAAACTTTGGCAGAGGATCAAGGATTCGAACCTTGACGAACGGTTTTGGAGACCGTCATGCTACCATTACACCAATCCTCTACTCGGCCATTTTACTCAATCTCTTGAGTAAATTGGTGGGGACGGAGAGACTCGAACTCTCACACCTCGCGGCGCTGGAACCTAAATCCAGTGCGTCTACCAATTTCGCCACGTCCCCGATGGCTGTGTATATTATAGAGATAGCAGGTCATTGACAAGTGATTTTACAAGCAATCACTGCCTATTCCGCTATAAATTAAACAGTTAATGCAATTTTTTTATTTTTTATAAGATTTAACAAGAAAACTCGGCCTTATGAGGTTTCTTTGCTACTGCTTTGAACTTAATCTCTAAGCTTGTCTAGCTCAGTCTCAGCAGATCAGACCTCTAGAACCTCACTTATCTTGATCAAGCATGTTGTTAAAACAATAAATGAATCCAATACAAAGAATAAAAAGCCGAGCCAATAAAAATGTCGCACTAAATTTCAGGCAAAAAAAAACAAGGCATTAACCTTGTTTCTTCATATATGGTGGGGATAGAGAGACTCGAACTCTCACGCCCAGAAGGCGCTGCGACCTGAACACAGTGCGTCTACCAATTCCGCCATATCCCCGTGGCTGTGTATATTATAGCGATCGCATCTGCTTGACAAGCGATTCTATGATCAACTCGGTGTTTTTATATCAAAAATTAATCAGTTAATTCTTTGATGATTAAATACTGGCTTATTTTTAATAAAACCGCTTAATTTCATTTCTCCAATTTAAAAAATCAAGTTATTTGAAAGAGTGCTGAATATTAATTTTAATAGTGTTTAGATCAGCCAATTGATTGGATATTTTAAAGGACTTCCCTCTTCTCACCTTCACTGATACTTAGTTTGAGTATTTAAAATCTACTCATCGAAAGTAAGCGAATAATGAAAATGAGATTAAAAGATGGCTCAGCCTTAAATTCCAGGCAAAAAAAAACAAGGCATCAACCTTGTCTCTTTTGATGGTGGGGACGGAGAGACTCGAACTCTCACACCTCGCGGCGCTGGAACCTAAATCCAGTGCGTCTACCAATTTCGCCACGTCCCCATCAGGGTACCAACTTAGTGTTGGACTTTTTTTCAAACTTTGGCAGAGGATCAAGGATTCGAACCTTGACGAACGGTTTTGGAGACCGTCATGCTACCATTACACCAATCCTCTACTCGGCCATTTTACTCAATCTCTTGAGTAAATTGGTGGGGACGGAGAGACTCGAACTCTCACACCTCGCGGCGCTGGAACCTAAATCCAGTGCGTCTACCAATTTCGCCACGTCCCCGATGGCTGTGTATACTATAGGGATCAATTTCACCTGACAAGCTCTTTTTAAGAAAAAACCACTCGTTTGATTAAATAAAAAACAATATACAATTTATTGTATTTTTCTCATGCAATTTCAGTAAGTAAGGCCTGTTTTACGGCTTTGAAATCAGACAATCTATCCTGTGAGTGCTTTCGAAGCATATTTTGTAACAGGCTTTGCAAAGCTTGGAATTGTGTAGGTAGCTCAGGTTTAAAATGCTGACAATGCAATAATGCCCAATCTTGATAATCTGTCGCTTCTAGGCGCTGCCCTGTAAGCCATTCATAAAAAATGATACCCAGCGCATAAACTTCGCTCTGTAGCGACTTGGCTTGCCCTTGGAACAATTCGGGCGCCATATAACGAGGCGTTGCGTTCATTGCTTGGCTGGTAGTGTTGAGGAGCTGCACCTGCTCAAAATCGATCAAACAGACCCATTTCTGATAAATAACAAAATGCTCTCGTTTGAGATCAGCATACAGATACCCGAGTTCTTGTAAGCTTATCAACGGTTCTAATGCTCGTAGCATATGCTGACGAATTTCTTGAATCGAGAACAGCTTAGGACATATATCAAAATGTGCTGGCGCATTAGGTAAGATCAAAGCCTGATTGAAAAATTCATTCCTAATCTGAAATGGCTTTCGAATAATTTGATGCGGAAGCATGAAAGTCCGCCCTTCTTGCTCACCATAAGCTTCATAAAAGTCCAGCTCATGACTTAAGCCAGTTTGGGCATACCGAGAAATAGCCGTTGAATCAAGATTCTGGGTTTTTAACCAAAGTGCTGACGCGGTCTCCGGATTAACTTCTAGATAATAAAGACGGCGACCAAAACCCAGACTTCGGGCTTTGGTCTTAAGCTGGAAATCAAGCTGATGCAGTTTGGCGGGGTTAAGTAACAATATATTCTTGCTTGGTATCTGGTGCATGCTGGTAATTTAGCAGTTCCAGACAATGCTGAATAGTTTTACCTACCCGCTCCTGAGTTTCGATCAGGGAGATTTTTGGCCAGGTCGCCCGCTCACCTTCACGCTGCAACACCTTGAACAAATGCGGACGAGGATTTTGCAGCATATAGCTGTAATGACGCAGGCTATATTTACCGACGATATTTACATCACCATAATAACGTTGATCCACCACGCCATAACCATGATCCAGCAAACGGCGGATTGGCGGCAAACTGCCCGCATGCTCACGGGCAAAATCCATGATTCCTTTGGTAAATACCACACTCTGACGGCGTACAATGCGTTTCGGCCAGCTTAAAGTTCCTTTACGGAAGCGTGAAATATCATCCTGCATAAAAGGCACAATGTGCGGATTGGCCTGACTGGCAATGGTGTAATTGATATTGTACAGCCGCGCCATTTTCTCCTGCGGGAAATCACTACGGACACTGCCATCTACCCAGCGCGTTGCGCCCATATAAGGCGTATATTGCCCATCATGACGTTTACTGGTGAGACGTACCGGCGGGAACAGAATCGGCACGGCACAAGATGCCAGCACCGCACTCCAGACCAGTACATCTGGAGAGGTATAGGCATTCATGATCCGGGCATCCTGCGCAGCATCATAAGGTGCGACTGCAATATTGATATGTAGACCGGAAGTTTTTAGTGCTTCTTCAAAGGTCATATCTCCCAGGTTTTCAATCAGGAATTTTTTCAGGTATTTGACATCCGCCAGACCACCATTACCCTTCATTAATTCACTCATGGTACGGAAATGAAAAGCTTCATGGAAAAAGTTATGGCCTTTTAAAATATCTACATACTGCGCAGGTTTGGAAACGCCCAACATTGCGGTCATAATTGCACCAGCACTGGAACCCGACATCACTCGAGGTAACAAATCCTGTTCCATTAGCGCCTTACATACACCGGTATGAAATAAACCGAGTGTGGCACCGCCCGAGAACATTAAGGCTGGCTGACCATAAGCACGTTGGCAGTGCTCAAAATATTCAATTTTCTCTTCAAGAGTCAGACAGGTACATTGTGCAGAAGCAATATAAGCCAGGCCCAGACTGACTTCTTCTACATAATCCTCAATAATTTTTTTAGTACCGACATAAGTGACGGTAAACAATAAAGGATGGGCGATATTGGCAATATCATAACTCAGCCCTTCACGCAGGATATACATCAGGTCACGAGTGCGTTTCTGCTGACGGTAACGTTTTAATTTCCCCAGTCGATGCGCAATCACTTCAGCATCAAAATACGGTGAACTATTATCCAGTTTCCATTCTTGTGCCCCAGATTCTTCATCGATCTTTAAGGCAATATATTTCCATTCTTCGTAAGTTTCAGCCTGCTGCAATTGCTGCTTCAGCTTTTTGATACGATAGGCCTGATGTGGATTGATATCCTGAGTAAAATCTTTAAACAGCATCTGCCCTCTTCCCTATATTGTAATTTTCAGACATCCTGCAGCCATGAACAAAAAACAGGCATCTATTTTCTTTGTACTACAATAACGAAAATTCACCACTTTAAGCAAATTATCACACTTTCCAGACTTTGACTGTGAATTTTACAGTGATAGTATTCTAGCCATAATTGTAAAAGTACTGCTCAAATCATGGCGAAAATTGATTTACCTGACAATATCTTAAATGCTCTTTCCACTGTTCTTCTCCAGCTCCAGCAAAGTCTGCCTGAATTAAAACAAAGTCCTGATTTTTCTGCTTATGCCTATAAATGGCAGGCTGGAGAACTCAAACCCATTCACCAGCTCAAACAGATTGAACTGGCAGATTTAAAAGGTATTGAGCGACAAAAAGAAAAAGTCATTCAGAATACTTTGCAGTTTCTAAAAGGATTACCTGCCAATGATGTCTTACTGACTGGCTCTCGCGGTACAGGCAAATCTTCGATTGTGCGTGCCTTGTTGACTGAATATGCAGATCAGGGTCTACGCCTGATCGAAATTGAACGCGATGATTTGTCAGATCTTCCACAAATTCAGCAACTGATCGCCGGTCGTCCGGAAAAGTTTATCGTCTATTGTGATGACCTGGCCTTCAATGCGGAAGATGAAAACTATCGCAGTCTGAAAAGTGTGCTAGATGGTTCATTACAGTCCGGTTCAAGTAATTTTGTGATTTATGCGACCAGTAACCGTCGTCATTTATTACCGGAATTCATGCATGAAAATACGCCAGTAACCAAAGTGGATGTGCCTCAATATACTGAGCTCCATCCACAAGAAGCGATTGAAGAAAAAATATCTCTTTCTGACCGCTTTGGGATGTGGCTGTCTTTTTACCCAATGGATCAAAATTTATATTTAGAAATTGTTGAACATTATTTGGCTAAAGCCGAGATGCCTTGGACAGATGAAGCGCGTGCTGAGGCACTACGCTGGTGTCAGGCGCGTGGTCAACGCTCAGGTCGCGCAGCCTATCAGTTCTCTAAACACTGGATTGGTTCGCAGCAGTTGAATTCTCTGTAAATTCTTCCCCAAATAAAAAAGCTCCTTGATGGAGCTTTTTTTATAAGGTTAGTTCTTATTTTTTATTGCCAATAATCGTAGACCACAACAGATCATCCAGCTCACTGCCATTGAAATAGACAGTTGCTTTTAAGGATTCAGGCTGATTCTGTTTGACCTCAATCACCTGATCATAACTGTCAGTAATTTCAAGCACACCCTCTTTCGGCAGATGCTTATAATTATTCAACACCGTTTCGTCCATCTTGAACGGTGTAGTCGTATTAAAATCAAAACCATAACGGTAATCCGCCAGATTGGGTTGACCAATAATGCTGCCGCTGCTGGTTAAGGTACGAATACCATTACTGCCACTACCATAGTCATCTACAAGGCTATAGTTGTAATTACGCACCAGCAGATATTCCTTGCTCAGCTCATCATACTCAGCGCCAGATTTGCCTGCATTCTTGTCTTCTGCTACTCGCTGAAATTCCAGACGGTCAATTTTATAGCTTTCCAATGCACCTAGATTGTTTTTGCTTTTGGTATGAACAATCGTACCTGAAATCAGATAGTCATCTTTTAGATTAAAATCAACATTGGAACCATAACGTACATTGCTAAAGGTCAAGGTCGTAGTATCACCATTGACTGTCTGGGTAATGGTTGAATCTTTGCGATAGGTTTTATCCAGAACAATACAGTTATTTTTATCTGTTTTTAATTTAAAGGTTTTCACCGCACCATTGGTATTCACCTCCGAACAGATCAGATTTGGATACTTGATGCTATTCACACCCAGATTATAAATCTTGATAATACGGCCCGTGCGTCCATAAGGATAATCCGCAAACACCTCACCAATCATATGACCTAACGCAACGTTATAGTCCGTATCATTACTGGTGCTATTGTTAATTTTATCGCGGATTTTATCGATGATATCGCGATCCTCAAAAGGAATAAATTCTTCTGAAAGTTCAGGAGAAATACTCTCCTCTGGAACATTTGGCGGTGTGGTCACTGTAGGATTATCTGAACTACCTCCACTGCCACCACATGCTGTAAGCAAGCCTGAAACCAAAACCAGCCCAAAGAATGATATCTGCTTTTTCATAAAATTTTATTCCCTAGAATTTCTTTGCATTTTTATTCAATGAGAATGAAAGATGGGCGTATTAAAATCACACAATACAAACCCAATAACTGTCGATCATATTTTTTCTGGACAGTATTTCTTACACTCTGATCGAGCACTATCTTTCTTTTAATAAATCAGGGATTAACTCTGTAATTTTAATGTATATTTCATACAACAATGATCATAAGAAAATAAGATATTACTTCTAGAGCTAGGTCTTGTTAGCTCTCATAACTAACTCTTAGAAATCAACCTAGATAACGCATATTTTCTTTGCAACAATACTTATGAAATTTGTAACTAATGGGTTAAAAAGTCGAAAAATTATCTTTTGAATGGTTGTTATGTCTAAACAATTAAATTTTGAATAAAACCTAAAAAAATAAGAATAAAAGGAAATTAATTACTTCTATTTATTGTGGGCTTAAAATTTGGCAGCTCATAGCTGAATATTCTCAGACACCTCCTTAAAAATATTAAAAATCAAAAATATTTAAACAGACTTTTTCCAGCGCTTGTACTCAAACATATTTTTGTCTGCTTGCCACTGAGCCTCAACTAAGCCAGTCGTTGGATGACGCATCGCCATACCAAATGCGGCTTCAATTTTTGCTTCGGCAAAGGCTTCAATTAAACGATCGAGCAAACGCTCAGTTCCCGTTTTGTCATTTTCTATGCTCAGGATTACGAATTCATCACCACCGATACGCGCCACAATATCATTGCTACGTACATTTTCTTGAAGGACTTGTGCTGTATGCTGAATTAATTGATCCCCTTCCTTGTGCCCCAGACTATCATTCACTTTTTTCAGGTCATTCAAGTCTATAAATAAGATCGCAGCAGGATGACCGTACTGTTTACAACGTTCTTCTTCTGCCTGTAGCAGTTTCTCCCAGGCACGACGGTTGTATAACCCAGTCAATTCATCTTTACTGGCTTGTTGCTGTAGCAGTTCTTGCTGACGAATTTGCTCATTCTGACGCAATTCAGCTTGTAAGATGGAGCTCAAAAGCTTGCTAAATAACTCGACCATGGCCAGATCCTGAATGATGGCATCTGACTTGGCTTCAGGATCAACCGCACATAATGTTCCAAATAGACTGCCATCTTCTTTAAATAGTGGTTGACCAATATAGGATTTGATGCAGAAATGCTGGTTAATTGGCGCAGTTGCATATAAAGGAATTTCTTCAGAGCGAGGCGCGATTCTTGGTCCTTTGCCTGTGACCATATGACAGCAGAAAGAATTGGCCCATTCAAATACCTGACCTGGCTGGACAGCATAGCCATGATCTTCGCTTTGCAGCACAATCCAGTCATTGTCTTCTACCCGGGTGATCATCCATAAATTAAAGCCAAAATGCTGATGCAGATATTTTAAAACTGCCTGTCCCGCATCCTGAAAACCTTTAAAACTGATATTATCCATCCGAAATAGTCTCTGCATCATTCCGCATATAATAGAGTGGGATTTCTATATTATTAAACTATTTTACGGTATCAATAAGAAAATACTTACTGTGGTAGAGTTAAAATAATTAATTTATTAATATTATTTGTTGAATATTTCTACTCCACAAAAGCAATCTAATAAAAAAAGAGGCTTAAGGCCCCTTTTCTTCATCCTGAATCTTTAAATCAAGCTTCTGCCGGATTCGTCAATTCTGTCATTGGCCAACGTGGAGTTGTGGTCACAGCCAAACCATCTTGCTGTCCGGCTTTTAGACGTTGATAACCCGCAAAGGCAATCATCGCACCATTATCGGTACACAGCGCAGGTTCTGCATAGTACACGGTGGCTTTGATTTTCGCCAAGTCTGCTTCCAGGCGTTCACGTAAACGCTTGTTGGCACTTACACCACCAGCAATCACCAGACGTTTTAAGCCAGTCTGTTTCAATGCCTTCACTGATTTTTTAACAAGTGTATCGACAATGGCTTCCTGGAAGCTCGCAGCGATATCTGCATCACGTCTTTCTTCACCGAGTTTCTTCATTTGAACAGAAACTGCAGTTTTTAAACCACTGAATGAAAACTCCAAACCTTGATGCAGCATTGGACGTGGGAAAGCAAAGGCGTTCGGGTCGCCCTGCTCAGCTAGTCTGGAAATATTCGGGCCGCCCGGATATGGCAGACCCATCATTTTCGCAACTTTATCAAATGCTTCACCCGCCGCATCATCAATCGATTCACCGAGTAATTCATATTGTCCAATACCATAAGCGGCCATGAGCTGTGAGTGACCACCAGACACCAGTAATGCCACAAATGGAAATTCCGGTGGCGTTTTAGAAAGTAATGGTGCCAGCATATGACCTTCCATATGGTGCACACCAATTGCCGGTTTATTTAAGGCAAAGGCCAAAGTCCGACCAAACAGTGCGCCAGTCATTAACGCGCCCATCAGGCCCGGACCACGGGTATAGGCCACCGCATCAATTTCAGTTTTTTTTATGCCACTTTGTTCAAGCAGTTCATTCAATAAGGGAATGAGTTTACGCACATGGTCGCGCGAAGCCAGTTCTGGTACGACGCCGCCATATTCAGCATGCAGTTTAATCTGGCTGTACAGCACCTGTCCGCGCAAACCCAACTCGCTGTCATACAGCGCAAGTCCTGTTTCATCACACGACGTTTCCAAGCCTAAAACGATCATTAAACTGCCTATAACCTGTATCAAATCTATTGCAGCAACTATTATAGACTTGTGATATGAGATGTAAATGAGTAAAATACTGACCTTCACTTGTGATCGAGGGCAATTCGGCCCTGATCTTATCCATAACTTAATGAGGATTCTTCATGCCACAAGTTAAATTGAAAGAAGGCGAACCAGTAGACGTAGCTATCCGTCGTTTCAAACGTTCATGCGAAAAAGCGGGTGTTCTTGCTGACGTTCGTAAACGTGAATTCTACGAAAAACCAACTCAAGAACGTAAACGTAAAAAAGCTGCTGCTGTTAAACGCTACCAAAAGAAATTGGCGCGTGAATCAGTACGTACTACTCGCCTTTACTAAGATTAATTTGTGATTGACTGCTTGGAATAAATAATGACTACTTTAAAAAACCAGATTACTGACGTATTGAAAGCCACCATGCGTGCCAAAGATATGTCAAAGTTGACGGTCATTCGTAGTCTGCAAGCAGCAATTAAGCAAATCGAAGTCGATGAGCGTAAAGAACTTGACGATGCTCAAGTTCTTGCGGTCATTGAAAAGCAAATTAAACAACGTAAAGAATCGATCAAAGCCTTTGAAGGCGCTGGTCGAGATGATTTAGCTAGTAAGGAACAAGCCGAAGTTGAGGTTCTCTCTCAATTTCTACCAGAAGCTATGACTGAGGAAGAACTTGATTCCCTGATTGCGCAAATAATTGAAGCGCAACAAGCTACTAGCATGAAAGATATGGGTAAGGTGATGAATTCTCTGCGTCCGCTCATAGCCGGGCGCGCCGATCCTGCACAAGTTTCAGCAAAAATTAAAGCAAAACTTGCTTAATTCCCCCATTATATTTCAAATCTAAATCTGCGTTGAACTGCCTCCATTCCGGACAGTTCTCAGCATTTCCTTATTTATTCTTACTGTAAATTACAGTCCACATTATAACGTTTCAGCAACTGCATCTCTTTTGAAGATTTTACCTGCAGTATGACATCCTGCTTGCCTAAATTTTGATACTGACGATCTAGATAAGCCCGGTTCTGGTCTGCCGCCTTATACAAACGATCCACATAACGATGCACAATCGCACAAAACTGCTGATTCTGTGATGCGCTAAAACCTTGCTGCTGCGGATTTAAACCTTTTAAAAACTGACGTGATTCTTTTTGATAATCAGCATTAATCTGCTCAACGGACTGCACGTATTCTGCCGCACTAGCCGCCAATAAATTTCCGCCACACCCCAATATCCATAAACCCAAGAATATTTTTTTCATAAAATAATTAAAATAGACAACTTAGCTTTGTCCGGATTGTAGCGTGATTTAGTGAACTTCGGCTATATCTACTGAAGCTAAAAATCATTAGAAAAATAGACTTAAATTTTAAACTGTCGCGTTTGCTGCATCTGTTTTAAACGCTGGCCAATCGTTGCCGATAAAGACTGATTGCCTTTGCTGATGCGTTGAGCATGTATTAAGGACTTAATCGCAGTTTCTTCATAGCCTGACCAGTACTCTACTTCAGCCCGATAACGCAAGACGTTGGCGGCTTTTATTGATGAATCAGGTGCTGCATTCGCTGCCAGTTGCATTAATCTCCAGCCACTAACATCACGGGTATTGCTATTTAAAAAGCGCTGCACAATCGTTCTGGCCTGATCAGGCTGTTTAGCACGAATCAGGGTTTCAGCATATTTATAATTTAAAGCACGGTTTTCCGGCATGATCCGTGCGGCTGAACTAATGCTTTTTAGCGCATTATCCAGCTGATTTTGTCCCAGATAAATATCAGTTTGAAATAACACCTGCAAAGGATGCATGTTATTGTGCTTTTTGGCTTGATCCAGTGCGACTTGTGCCGCCTGAAAGTCTCCCTGCTGAAGCTGATAAGCCGTTAAAGCCAGCTGGCCAGGAAAATCATTACGTTGCACCATTAAGTTGAGCTGTTGTTCAGTGGTCTGACGTGATAGCACCCGCGTATACCATTTAATGATTTCAAAATCCTGATCATTTAAATTACGCTTAACCGCAGGCAACTGATTGGCGCGCAAACGCGCTTCACTCATACGCTCAGTAGTTAAAGGATGCGTCAGCCAGAAATCTGGCATAAAGCTTAAACGGCTAGTGGAACGATGCATCACTTCAAAGAAATCCGCCATACTGTGCGGACTATAGCCGGCAGCATACATATATTGCATCCCGATCCGGTCCGCCTCACGTTCCTGATTACGGCTATAAGTCAATTGCTGATCCAGTAGTGCTGCCTGAGAACCCATCATCACTGCTGCACCGGCATCACCATCTGCCTGTGAAGCGACTAATGCACCCACCAGAATCCCTGCTAGGGCCAACAGTCCTTGTCCTTTAAAGGTTTCTTGCGAACGACTGTAATGACGTTGTGTGACATGTGCAATTTCATGTGCCATCACCCCTGCCACTTCATCCGTATTTCGGGCAGAATTAATCAGGCCAGCATTTAAAGCAAATAATCCGCCGGGTACTGCAAAAGCATTAATTTGCGGATCATTGATTAGCATTAAACCAATCGGTTGCTGTAATTTAGTCTGACTGAGAATGTGGGAAAATACAGAAAGCAACTGATCTTCAAGCCATGGATTCTGAATCACAGGCATTTGTTTCTGGACTTGACGATAGACCTTTTCGCCGATCATTTGTTCTTTTTGCTGATCGATCAATCCGACGCCCGCACCAATATCCGGTACAGAAAATTGTGCAGCAGGCTGATTAAAATAATTATTATCACTATGTCCTGCCGTTGCACACAGACCTAACCCGCACGCCAATACCAAACGTTTCAATGAAAAATCTCTAAAATTCAGTTTCAACCTGTCTCGAATATAGCATCGAAAAATGAGCATAGATGCAGGAAAATGTTATTTAATATTACTTAGATGAACCAATTACTTGAGGATTCACCACATAGCGTGGCACCCGCCCTTCAAGTGCATCGACCAGATTCTGATAAGCCAGCTCAGCCATTTTTCGACGCGTCGCCACTGTGGCCGAACCGACATGGGGCAAGGTAATGACATTATCCAGCTCAAATAATTCTGATTCTTTTAAAGGCTCTTTCTCATAGACATCCAGACCCGCAGCAAAGATTTGGTTGGCTTTTAAGGCTTCGATCAAAGCCTGCTCATCAATCACAGGCCCACGGGAGATATTTACCAGCACCGCATGTGGCTGCATCTGTGCCAGTTGTTCTGCTCCAATCAGTGCTTTTGACTCAGCATTTAAATCCACGGTAACCACCACGAAATCTGAGCGCTGCAAAAGCTCATTCAGAGAACAATACTGTGCACTGAGCCCTTGAGCCAATTCCGGTTTTTCATGGCGATTATGGTACAAGATATTCATATTGAAACCGTAAAATCCACGGCGTGCAACTGCTGCCCCAATATGCCCTAGCCCGATTATCCCCAGCGTTTTTCCGAAAATATCCATACCAAACTGTGCTTCACGTGTCGTGCGGTGCCATTGTCCCTGTTTGGTCCAGTGATCCAGATAAGCCACTTTGCGTGCAGCTGCCATTAACAGTGTGAATCCCAGATCTGCCGTGGTTTCAGTCAAGACATGTGGAGTATTGGTCAGATAGATATTTTTTTCATTCAGATAATCAACTTCATAGTTGTCATACCCTACACTGACACTAGAAATGATTTTAAGTCGGGTTGCTGGTGCCAGATTATCGCGATTGAGCAGTCGGCCTGCCCCAATCATGCCATCGGCATCGCGCACATGTTCCAGCAACTGTTCATGTACATTGCCCAGTTTCGGCTGTAAAGTTACTACATTAAAATTTTGTTCGAGTTTTTTCTGGACATCCTGATCGATCTGGCTAAATACAATCACTTTTTGTTTCATATGTCCCTATTCCACATCAATATTATTCTGAGTTCTCTGGCCTGTTTTGCATAAACTGCCATAAGCGTTTTTTAAGTATGGGCTGATCCAGCATTTCCTGTAAAGATGCCAGTTGAATCATTTTATTATGTGTCACATGCGGAATAGAGCCAAGGGAAATGATATTTTTTTCCAGGCTCATCATGTCCAGAAAACCCTGAATATAAGATTCAACACCCCGGCCATCTTGCAGATTCACCCAAGGAAAGGGCCAGTTCAGTTCATAAAATTCACTTTGCAGAGCACGCTGGATATTGCTCCATAAATGCTGGGTTTGCTCGGTCATTTCTGTGGCATCGATGACAATCGTGCAATGTTCCAAGCTTAAAGCCTGCAAGTTGAATGGCGGAATATGCAGAATTTCCCGCTGTTCCTGAATTGATGCAACAATTACTGGTACTTCACTTTTAACTTCAGCTTTTGCTTCAACTGTAACAGGCTCAGGCGCAATTAAAGGAGCTTTTTCTACCGGAGCAATCTGAGTCGGTTGTGGCAGGATGATTTCGCTATGTAATTCTGCTGGGGCCTGATCACGCCAGATCGAAACCTGATGCTGCTGACATACGTCGCCCTTGGGAATCCAGATATCGATTCCTAATGTTGCCAGTATGTCACGCTGATGCCCAATCATCTTTTCTTCATCACCTATTTCAGATTGAACATTTTAACGGGATTCGCTTTTCTTTGCCGAACTATTTCCAGCTTTTCACTCTCTATCTTGAGTCATTTTAACTCAAAATAGAAATCAGTTTATAAGATTACTTTTTTTCTACTGCAAGTTTGTTTATAGATCAGTTCTGGAAAGACTGGACTTAAATACATCTTATTAATTTAAAAATACTAGATAATCATCAAGCTGTTTTTCTTAAGCATTTGCTGGGTAATTTCATTGGATTCAAAGCCCAAGCGCCAGTATAAAAGCTCCATCACATCCAGCTCATCCTGAGTCATGATCCGGTCGCTCCAGAGGCAAACTTCTGCAATTCCTAACATGCTCAGACGATCACGTAATAACAATCCGGCAATATCATTTAAAATCTCGGCCAAATCAATCGGCTCATCTGAGATTTCACTATACAGCTCAAGTTCTCGCGGGCTAAGAATACGATTTAAAATCTTTTCCCGAACCTCCAGCTGATTATCGCTATTAATCTGCTGCACATGCAGCAAGGCATCAATCAGACGTACAATCTGTGGTTTGACCTCATCTAAAGACGTTGGCGTATGCATCGGCAGCAAATTCAGTTCATACTTCACCCGCTCTAGCAATAAGGCATCCAGCAAACCGATTTCACCATCTTCCTGAATAATCCTTGCCAGCTTCATTAAAAACTGCCGTGCCACCGTGGTTGGCATTCCACCAATATTTTTACAGGCTTGCTGGAAAATCGAGATATGTACCCGTCCATCCAGATTTAATAATGAATCAATAATCGCACGACTGACTTCTGCCTCGGTCGGAATAAATTCACGATATTGCCGGATCATCAAAATTGCGACCATCACCTCACGTGAACCCGTCGAAGTTTGCAAAGCACGTTCAATCAGCTCTGGACGCGGCATATTGGCACGTAGTTCAGGATTCAATGGCTTGATGGCATCTTTGATCGCAAAACTGATCGGAGACAAACGCAACAAAGGCAAAGGCTGTGGGGATTCCCAGACTGCTGTGCTTTCAGGCACGACATCTTCGAGTGAACGAAACAAACTAAACAAAGGCTGGTTTTTTAATTTCTTCAGATTTTCGAGCTGCAAATCCTGAATCAAAGCAGGATTTAATTCATAAATACGCTGATTAATATTCGGATGAATATTCAACCAGTTCTGTGGACTTAAAGAATTGGCAAAACACATATGCGAAATGGATTCGGCATATTCACTATAAATCTGTGAACCTGAATGATGCACATGAATGCGCAATAAAGTCTGAATATTGGCATCATTCTGAATCAGGCGTCGGGTTTTCTGATCATTTTTATAGGTACGTCCGCCCAATGAAATATATTTAATAAAACGCGTGATCAAAATACCCAAGCTGCCAATCAACCAGATGACTGCTCCGATTGAGACATAGAAGGTTTCAAACTTGTTTTCGCGAGGTACATCATTTCGATAAAACCCCAACTTCGCAATCTTGCTGCCCCATTGGCTAAAAGTGGTCAGACTGCTATATAGAATTTTCAGGCGGGTATTTTCAGCTGTTTCACCAGATAGAATCTTGTTAAATTCATGGCTAAGCAAGCCATAAAGTTCAATTTCATCTAGAGTCTGTAATGCACCCCAAGTCAGAATAATAGCAGTATCACGTGGACTAAAACCCGCTGTTAATGCATTGACCCCCACTTCATTCGGCAGGACATACATAGCTGGCGGTTCAATCAGGAACGTATCTGCCAGTTGAGTATTGATCCGTAGTGCAGCACTTTCTTCCGGAATACTTTCCATCTGGTTCAGTCGACGCGCGCCCATTTGCTGGGCTAAAGAATAGCCGCCGGCACGGAATGTATAAAACTCATAGATGACCGAAATAATCATCAAAAATAAAACTAGCGCAACCAGATAAGGACTAAGAACATGCCACCATATGGACTGGCCAGGATCAGCATAGAAAACAAACAGGCCAACCACTGTATTGATAATCAGAACTGTTAATAGTATCGCAATCAGACAAAAGCTGGCTAGCAATAGCATATTCTTGTTTTTGACCAAAGCATATCCTACGCTTTTCAATCTACCACCCTAACTGATCTGGTCTTTCCTTGGGCTCATCATAAAACAAAAAAGCGGGAAATTCCCGCTTTTTCATCATGATTTTAATTGCTTAGACTTCCCGTACACCGGTCAGATCAACTGATGCTGCATCAATATTCACATCAATAAAATTGTCGCCTTTTTTGGCGCCATCACTGCGTTTTTGCTCTAATTGATCGAGGTATTCAGCATTGATTCCACCTGCGACATACACACCATCAAATACAGAACAGTCAAATTCACGCAAATGAGGAACTTTTTTGGTACGTACTGCATCTTTCAGGTCTTCCAGATCCTGGAAAATCAGACGGTCAGCACCAATAATTTCACGGATTTCTTCTACACTACGTTCAGAAGCGATTAGTTCAGATTTCGCCGGCATATCAATACCGTATACGTTTGGATATTTCACCATAGGTGCCGCAGAAGCGAAGAATACTTTTTTCGCACCCGCATCACGTGCCATCTGAATAATTTCATTACAAGTCGTGCCACGCACAATCGAGTCATCGACCAGTAGAACGTTTTTGCCCTGGAACTCGAGCTCAACCGGGTTCAGTTTTTGACGTACTGATTTTTTACGCAGTTGCTGACCTGGCATGATGAAGGTACGGCCGATATAACGGTTTTTCATGAAACCTTCACGGAATTTCACGCCTAGCATATTAGCCAGTTCAAGTGCAGAAGTACGTGAAGTATCCGGAATTGGAATCACCACGTCGATGTCGTGCTCATCGCCCCACTCGCGCAGAATTTTTTGTGCCAGCTTCTCACCCATTTTCAGACGGGCTTTATACACAGAGATCCCATCAATGGTTGCATCTGGACGGGCAAAGTACACATATTCAAAAATACATGGACGGTATTCTGGATTTGCTGCACATTGCTGGGTAAAGAAATTACCGTCAGAATCAATGAAAACCGCTTCACCCGGTTCGATATCGCGTTCAACTTTGAAGCCTAGTGCCGTAATCGCTACAGATTCAGAAGCAATGATATATTCCATACCATTTTCTGTTTCGCGCGAACCATAAATTAATGGACGGATACCGTTTGGATCACGGAAGCCTACCAGACCTTGACCAGTAATCATCGCAACAACAGCATAACCACCTTTGCAACGTTCATGTACACGCGTCACAGCCTGGAAAATATCTTCAGATGTTGGTACCAGCTTGCCACGTTTTTGTAATTCGTGCGCCAGTACGTTTAGTAGCACTTCTGAATCTGAATCAGTATTCATGTGACGCAGGTCAGTTTTGAACAGGTCATCATGAATTTCTTCAGCATTGGTCAGGTTACCATTATGCGCCAGTGTAATCCCATAAGGTGAGTTTACGTAGAATGGTTGCGCTTCGGCACTGCTTGAAGTACCCGCCGTTGGGTAACGCACATGACCAATACCATAATTACCCTGTAAAGCACGCATATGACGGGTATGGAATACATCACGGACCATACCGACATCTTTACGCAGGAACAGGCGGCCTTCCTGACAAGTCACAATCCCAGCTGCATCTTGTCCACGATGTTGTAACATCGTTAATGCATCAAACAACATTTGGTTAACAGGTGATTTACCAGCTATACCAACTACTCCACACATAGCAACCTCGCAGACAAGCTAGGATTAATAAAAAGGATTATTCGTTGACGCATCTGAACTCTTGGCCTTGGATGCCGGTTCAGATGAGGAATCTGAAGGTTTCTGTGCCCCTTCAGACTTGATATGTTGCAGGGCGCCATTTGCAGCTTCTTTGGAGAGCTCTGTTGCCCAAGGCGCATATGGCAATAAGACCTGTATAAATTTGGACTGCTTCCAGTGCGGCGAACTTTCCACCCAAGGGCCAATCCCCTGCATGGTAATCAGGACAATCAGCAAACCTTTCAGGCTGCCGAAAACACCCCCCGCAAGACGATTCAGCGGACCAAGTTTCAGGGTTTTTAAAATGCGGTTGAGCAGAAAGGTGACAATCCAGGTGAGTACCACAATCATCAGAACGATAAAGGCAAAGGCTGCAATCTTCTGTACCACTGGATCTGTACTGAGAGCAACCATTGAGGGCGCAAGTAGTGTTGAATATTTCGCCGCAATAATCAAGGCAAAAATCCATCCCACTAAGTTCGCAAAGGCTTTAATAAATCCTTGGCGCAAACCGTTGAGCCCTCCAATGAGCAAGATAATCAGTAGAAAGATATCAATGGCATTCATAGGATTTAAAGCGCGGCTACACAGTCTTTAACCAGTTCCGGCCCAGTATATATGAGGCCACTATAGACTTGTACAAGGCTTGCACCAGCTTTTTTCTTGGCCAGCGCATCCGCACCTGAAAGAATACCACCCACACCAATCAATGGAATTTGTCCCTTTAATTCCTCTGCAAATGCAGCCAGACATGCCGTGCTTTTCTCAAAGACTGGCGCGCCTGATAAACCGCCCGCTTCTTCTGCATGCTCCAGACCTTCCACACCTTCACGTGACAATGTGGTATTGGTCACGATCAGACCATCAATCTTGTATTGCAATAACTGCTTGGCAATAAAGGCAATATCTTCAGCTTCAAGATCCGGTGCAACTTTTAATACCAGAGGAACGTAATGCTGATGTTCCTGAGCCAGTTCCAGCTGACGATTCTTCAGCGTTTCCAGCAATTCAGTCAGTGCATCGCCACTTTGTAAACTGCGCAGGTTCTTGGTATTTGGAGAAGAAATATTAACGGTGATATAGGAAGCATAATTATAGACTTTTTCTAAACAAATAAGGTAATCATCTACTGCTTTTTCTACCGGAGTATCAGCATTTTTACCGATATTGATTCCCAGTACACCTTTAAATTTTGCAGCTTTAACGTTTTCAATCAGTTTGTCCACACCATCATTATTAAAACCCATACGGTTAATAATCGCTTTGGCTTTCGGAAGACGGAATAAACGTGGATGAGGATTACCAGGTTGCGGGCGTGGAGTAATGGTACCAATTTCAATAAAACCAAAGCCTTGACTGGCCAAGGCATCAATATAGGCACCATTTTTATCTAACCCTGCTGCAAGACCGACCGGATTAGGAAATTCGATTCCCATACAGGTCACAGGTTTCACAGCAACATTTTGACGCATCATGCCCATTTTATGGGATGATTTTAATAGTGATAGTGTCAGCTCATGTGCACGCTCTGGTGCTAAAGAAAACAACAAAGGGCGGGCTAGAGAATACAACATATCTAGAAAAGTCTACTGCTTTTTAAGTCGGCATATTATAGGCATAGGCTGACAAAAAAACCATGCTTTGCAAATCTTTATTTTTACCAGTTATTGCACAGTCGCTGTTAATTTAATCTGCCCTGCTTCATTATTTAGTTCCATTTTCTCGATACTTAGCCCCATTTGTGCCAACTGTGTCAGGAAGTTGGCCAGCACAGAATAATTTTCATGAGACAGCATCAACTGAATTTTTCCATCCATTTGCTGTGATGCGACCGACAGCCCTTGTTGCTGAGCAATACGCTGCACTTTTTCTGCTGCATCTAATTGCAAGTCTCCTGCCGGCTTCATAGTAACAGCATTGCTTTGCATCCAGACCAGCGTATCTTTTAGATCATTTAAACGTTTCTGCTGGGTATCTGCTGCCTGATGCATTGCCCAGAGTGCACTCGCAACAGCGGTCACCAGCACAAAGATTGTGGTAAAGATTACCAGAATGCGTTCACGTGCTGACAAACGATCCAGATAATCGGTCAGTTTTTCAATTTGCAGATCCATGCGGTTCTGTAAGGTTTCAATAGCTTTCATTATTGTATTTTCACCAGTCCTACGGCGCCTGTTCCATTCGCCTGTATATTCCCCAATTCTACTTTAAAGCCCTGCTGCCCCAGTTGCTTGGTCAAAGTATTTAAACTTTCAGATGAATTGGACTGTAACTGCAGACTCAATCCAGACGGATCATAATTGACACGCTGTGCCACAATCTGGTTTTGCATCAACACCGGCCCGACTCGGCTAATGAGCTGCAAAGCCTGAGTATCCGCAGTCTGACTTTGACGAAGCTGGGCTTCAAACTGACTTTTAATATTCTGCTCAGTGACCGGATAATTTTGTCCGAACCAATATTTAAACTGGTCAATCGCCTGCATCGCAGTGGTATTGGCGACTTTTTTATATTGATACCAGCGCACCGCATCATAAGTAAACTGTAGTACTAAAATCCCAAGAAAAACCGCCGCACAGGCTTTCCAGTAACCGGAAACAGTATGATCCGATTTACCCTTTGGCAGGATATTAAATGGATGCTGTTTCGGTTTTTTTAGCATTGGCAACGTATATTGGAACGAGTTTAATTGTTCACGTGTTGCTACCGCTTCTAAACTGCTCATTTGTTCAGGGCTGAGATTGCTGACCTGATATTCCAGATCTTTAGACTGAAAATCCAGATAAAGGCTCAGATCATCCACTGACTGGCCGATATATTCAGCTTCACGTACCAGCAAATGCCCACCAATTTGTGCAATAACGCGCTGCTGCGCATGTTCAGGCACTGGCAAAACCAGAAAGTCTGGCAATAATGCAGCGAGTTTAACAGGAATCAAATTCAGGGCATGCTGCAAAGTTTCAACTGTAGAATTTGCAATCCCCAGAATACTGATCTGGTCAGGCTGCTGAAAATGATGCAGCACTTTCATGGTATCGACAGGCAGTACTACATATTCTTCTAACAGATATTTAATGCCATCATTGCCCATTTTTTTATATTGGCTCTTTGGCAAAGTCTGCTGCAAAATTTGCACATGACGACTGGGAAAAAAGACCGTCGCCTCTTCACCATGATAGGCCTGAATATCCTGAATCAGCTGCTCAAGTGTTGCAGCAGTGTTCCAGAACTCCCCCTTTGACCATTGCCAAACCCCATTGGCTTCCGGCATCCATAAATACAACATCGATTGTGTTCTACCGTTTTAATTGGTTTTTATACTGTTGGAATAAAGCTTTTAACTTGTGTTGATAAGCCTGGTGCAATCACGGCCTGATCATAAATACGTGCTTCTGATAAATGAAATGGATGAAAAGACTCAGTCACGAGAATGGAGGCAATATGCGCCACAACATTCATATGACAAACCACCGCAATGGACTCATACGGCAGTTGCGATAACCATTCAACTGCAACTTTAGCATCATCATCAGGCTTGATGGTATTACAGATCACAACGGGTACATCTTTAAAATAGTGCTGTAAATGCGCCAGAGTTTCCTGTGCACGCAATAAAGGACTGACCACAAATACTTCCGGTTTGATGATATCCTTTAAATACTGCGCTGTCTGTTCCGCCTGTTGATGCCCGCGCTCCGTTAGGGGACGTTTGCTATCATTCCCATTCACTGGTGGCGCGGCTTCGCCATGTCGCACTAAAGTCAGTTGCATCTTATTTCCCTATTTATTTGGTCGCTACGGTCATCAGTCAGCATTATAATCATCGCGCTTCCTGTGTTATAGATCAGACTTGATGATGTGGCAAGACAAATTCGACATCACTGCGATGACCATTTTTCATCAAGGATAAAGCGATCGTCAGCGGCGGCGCTCCTTCAAAGATCACTTCATACAAGGCAGTTGTAATCGGCATATACACATCCAGCTCTTCTGAACGCGCTTTTACCTGCACAATGGTGTTGATCCCTTCCGCAGTTTGACCCAGTTCAGTCGTCGCCTGCTCTAGGGTTTTACCCTTACCTAATGCATAACCAACCTGATAGTTACGACTCAGCGGACTGTTACAAGTGGCAAATAGATCACCTACACCTGAAAGCCCAAGGAAAGTCAGCGGGTTTGCACCCAGCTTGACTGCAAACCGACTCATTTCCGCTAGAGCACGGGTCAGAATCATACTCTTGGTATTCTCACCAACATTATAGGCAGCCGCCATCCCCATCGCGACCGCATAAATATTTTTCAGCGCACCGCCCAGTTCTACGCCATGTACATCATCACTGGCAAAAACACGGAATAATGCACTATGGAGTGCCTGTTGCACTGCATAACGTACCAGTTCAGATTCACTGGCAATCACCGTACCTGCCGGCTGACCTGCGACAATTTCTTTGGCCAGGTTTGGACCAGACAGCACACCATAAGGCACTTCCGGTAGTTCTTCACGAATGATGTCACTCATAAAGCTGAAGGTATTGGCCTCAATCCCTTTTGTCAGGGAAATCACGGCTTGAGATGTGATAAAAGGCTTGATCTGCTGCAACACATCACGAAAAGAATGGCTTGGAATTGCGACTAGAATAATATCGCGATCACGAACAGCCTTCTCCAGATCGGACACAGCAAGCAGATTTTCTTCCAGCTTAAAATCCGGTAGATAGCGTTTATTGATATGTGTTGCATTAATATCTTCAGCTACTTCCGGATCACGAATCCAGATCATGGTATCGCAGCCATTTCGAACCGCGGTATTGGCCATTGCAGTACCAAAACTACCACCGCCTAAAACTGTAATTCTTAAAGCCGTATTCTGGTTGACCACTACCGGTTCAATCAAATCGGTAAAATTTAATTCTGACATCTTGTTTTCTAATATCCTGTGTCTTGAAATGCCTTAGTTTTGATTCCAATAACTTACATAATTCTGGGTCTGGATTTCAGCACGTGGTGCAATCGCTTTTGCCGCCGTACCGATATAGATAATGCCAGAAACCAGATCATCCTTACCAATGCCGAGCGACTGCTTGAAAAATTTTGATTCTACTACTGCGCCACTACGCCACATAGTTGAAAAACCTTGAGCCTGCAAAGACAGCAAGAAGTTTTGAATAGCGGCACCTGAACTCAAAATCTGCTCAAAATGTGGCACTTTCGGATGATCCTGCAAACGGGTTAATGCCAGTACCAGCAAAGGTGCACGAAAAGGATGATTCTTAACCCGTTCAATCTGAGCTGATTCAGTTTGACCCAGATCTATCAGTGCTTGCGATAACAGTTCACCAAATGCTTCACGTTGCGCATCCGGGATGATCACAAAAGTGGTAGGTTTTAACCGGTGATGATCCGGTGCTGTCAAAGCAGCTTTAAATGCCATTTCTAACTGTTCTGCATTCGGCGCAGGTGCCAGCAAATGTCCTATTGATTGACGTTGGTGAATATTTTGATGAACGATGTCGACCACAGATTCCGTCATTGCTTTATAGATCTATAACTTAAAAACTACGGTCAAGATTAGCATATTCCACTAGTAATACTCTAGAAACTTGCAAATACCTCTACCTTGAAAATATTTAAGGAAGATTACAATATTTTCTATGGAATCAATAAAAGGTCTCTTTCATTCACTTTTCTCTCATAGAGCAACATCAAAAATTGCCAAACTTATACAACAGCTCCTAATTCTGTGCTTTTTACTGTGTTTCAATATTCCCAGTTCTGTTTTCAAGCGAGATTTTATGATGAAAAAAACAATTGCGATCAGCGGATTAGCAGCTTCAGCTCTACTTTTAACTGCCTGTGCATCTAACCCGACTTCAGTGGCGGTTCAAAAGGAAAATAATCAGTTTGAAGTAACAGGATTAGGTAAAAACCAGTTAACCTCTAAAAATAATGCAGTGAATGCCGCCAGCAAAACCTGTGGCTCCAAAGCAACTGCGATTATTCTGGATGAAAAAACTTCTTATAATGGTGCACTAAAAGGTGTAGTCGATGAACAGACCGGACAAATGATTCAGGCTGCTGCGACTGTATTAGGCAATATTGCCGGCACCAACACCGGATTGAACCAGAATGATGATTATCAGACTGTTTTAACGTTCCGCTGTGAAGCAAAATAAGCTTCAACATGTGCAGTAATAAAAAACCGCTCTTTAAGAGCGGTTTTTTTGCAGTTTAGATTAGCAATAGCCTTCCAAACGGGTCAGCGGTAATTTTTGTCCAATCGCTTTTTCAATCTCTGGCAAATAGAACGCATCATCTTCCGCCAGGAAACTGATACTTACACCACGCGTTCCCGCACGACCAGTACGACCAATACGGTGTACGTAATCATCGGACTGTTCAGGTAAAGTGAAGTTAATCACATGAGATACGCCATCCACATGAATACCACGACCGGCAACGTCTGTCGCAATCATGATGTTATGTTTACCATTTTTGAACTGGTCTAACATTTTTAAGCGTTTGTCTTGGGCAATTTCACCTGACAGCATTACCACCTTATAACCATCACGTTTTAAATGATCATATAGCTTACGTACCTGATCACGACGGTTAGCGAAAATCATGACCTTTTCAATCGGCTCATCACGCAGAATGTCTTGCAGCAGTTTGTATTTATCTGCCTTCGCGACCATATAAACACGTTGTTCAACGTCGGCATTGGTTTTCTTTTCCGGCTCAATTTCAACAGTCACCGGTTCAAATAACCATTGCTGTGCCAGATTCAAGACATCATAGCTAAAGGTTGCAGAGAACATCAGTGTCTGACGCTGCTCTTTGCGTGGCGAGAAACGCACGATACGTTTTACTGATGGAATAAAGCCCATATCCAGTAGACGGTCAGCTTCATCAATCACCAGGAATTCAATCTGATCCAGCCAGACTTCTTTTTGTTCAACGAAGTCAATTAAGCGACCTGGCGTTGCCACCATGATATCGACTGGCGCTTTATCCAATTGAGCTTTCTGCTTGTCAAAATCTACACCACCTAGAAGTGTTACGACACTCAGGTCAGTAAACTTGGTCAGCTCATGCGCGTCGCTTTCGATTTGCAGGGCAAGTTCACGTGTTGGTGCCAGAATCAGTGCACGCGGTTCACCACGATAACGCTGTTCTTTTACCGGATTATTCAGCAAGTCATTAATCACGCTAATCAGGAATGCGGCTGTTTTACCCGTACCCGTTTGTGCACGACCAATAGCATCATGTCCTGCCAAGGTGAATTTTAAAACCTTCTGCTGAATCGGCGTCATGGAAGTAAAACCTAAAGCATCAATTGCCTTTTTCAGTTGGGGATGTAAATTTAAGGTTTCAAAACCAGATGACATAAAGCGCTGCTCTAATTTGATAATCACTAAGATGGAATAGTATAAACAAAAAACGCCCCAATTTATATTGGGGCGTTTATTAGCTTAATCCGAAGATTAGTCTAATGGTTGAACTTCTTCAGCTTGGAAGCCTTTTTGGCCTTTAACTACACTGAATTCAACACGTTGGCCGTCACGAAGTGAACGGTGGCCTTCGCCTTGGATTGCACGGAAATGAACGAATACGTCATCACCGCCGTTGCGTTGAATAAAGCCGAAGCCTTTAGTGTCGTTGAACCATTTAACTACGCCTTGTTCACGAGCAGCTGTCATAAGTTAATCCTCATTGATACTAAAAAAAGGACCACCCGGTGTTGCAAACAGCAGAGCAAACAAGTTTGAAAATATTATTTTTAAGCTTGTAATCATTCTGTAAAACTATTAACAAAATCCCGGTTACATCCATTGTGTATAGGGCGAAAAACAATCAATTTGTTTATCTGAAATCCTAAATACGCAACGAGCTTAACATGGGTTTATGACAATTAATAGATATTTTTTAGCTTTGTTCCTTTTGATTTAGTTATTTTTTTCACAATATATATCAGAAAAATTATATATATTATTTCATGTAACTTTTTAGCTAAATAGTTGGGTTTTGGCATCCTATTTGCTAATATTTATAGCCTTTTTTGCGATATGAATAAAACGGAAATGAGTGATAACCACGGTCAAGCGCATATTATTGATGCCATGGGTAAACCCTGTCCGATGCCGCTCCTGATGTTAAAGCGTGCATTAAAAGCAGATCAGGGCAAAACATTCTTGTTAAAGTCATCAGATCCACATAGTCAAACTGATGTTACACGGTATTGCCAAATGCATCAGTTAAAATGCGAATCTCAACAGATTTCTGCAACCGAGTATCACTACCTGATTGAATCTTAAAAATTTTCAATTAAACTGGATGCTCTCCATACTCGTATAAAAGTTTACATTTCTCTACCCAAATATCCATTATTTGAGGAGAGTTTGGATTAAGATAAAACCTAGTTAAGGGTTAAATCCCCCGCACTTCAAGGAGAACACATGAGTGACAGCCGCAATCAATTGATGCCCCTGTCATTATCGGCGCCAGGTGTCAATCTTGGTGCTTATATTAGCACTGTCAATCAAATTCCTATTTTAACGGCCGAACAAGAAAAAGAGTTGGCTGAACGCTATTACTACGACCAGGACCTGGACGCAGCAAAAATGCTGGTCATGTCTCATTTGCGTTTCGTGGTACATATTGCACGTAGTTATGCAGGTTATGGCCTGCCTCAAGGTGACCTGATTCAGGAAGGCAACCTTGGCCTGATGAAAGCCATTAAGCGTTTTGACCCGAGTATGGGCGTACGTCTGGTGTCATTTGCGGTGCACTGGATCAAAGCTGAAATTCATGAATATGTAATTCGTAACTGGCGTATTGTCAAAATTGCGACCACTAAAGCGCAGCGTAAACTGTTCTTCAATTTACGTAGTCTGAAAAAGTCTTCTAAAAAGTTAACGCTTGAAGAAGCTCAGTCGATTGCCAATGACCTGAATGTAACACCAGAACAGGTGTTGGAAATGGAAGGCCGATTGACGGCTTATGATGCAGCATTTGAAGCATCAGGTGACGATGATGACGAAAATTCAACTCACGTTGCTCCAGCACTATATCTGGAAGACAACCGTTATGACCCGGCACGTCTGATTGAAAATGAAGACTATGAGGAACAAAGCACCTCTGCCCTGCATGAAGCGATGGAACAGTTAGATGACCGTTCCCGCAATATCTTGCAGCGTCGCTGGCTGGATGATGAAAAGTCAACCTTGCATGAACTGGCAGCTGAATATAATGTTTCCGCCGAACGTATCCGTCAGCTTGAAAAGAATGCAATGGAAAAAATCAAAGTGGCAATGTCTTCAAACTAATGTATTGAATTAATAAACTAATAATCTTAAGAAAAAGCCTTCATATATGAAGGCTTTTTTTGTCTTTTAATGCCGTGTTTCAGCCTTAGCTTTTATGCTAAGGTTAAGCGCAAACTTTATTGGGAAGGTCAATTCAAATGTGGATTGCGATTTCAGCACTGAATCTTGCGCTTGCAGTCATGCTCGGCGCATTTGGTGCCCATGGTTTAAAGACTCGAGCGACTGAAGCACAGTTGAGCTGGTGGCAAACGGCCACAGATTATTTCTTCTACCATGCTCTTGGCTTACTTATTCTAGCAGTGATCAGCCGAGTAATTCCTGAATTGCCAATCAAATGGAGTTTTCTCCTGATTCAGGCGGGAATTTTCCTGTTCTGTGGCTCACTCTATGTCATGGCACTGGGTCTACCGCGCGGTTTAGGTGCAATTACACCAATTGGTGGTGCCTTAATGATTGCTGGCTGGTTAATTCTGGCCTGCAATGCCGTAAAATACCTCAAATAGGTCTGATGCTTTAATCAATAATCATGGAGGGTTGCCAAGATGCTGGTATATATCAATGGCGAACAACAAGAAACTCAATGCAAGAATCTGCTGGAACTGGTTCAAAGTCTGGCGCTTGAGGGTAAGCGCTTTGCAGTTGAGGTCAATGAAATGATTATTTCTAAAAGCAGATTGGGTGAAACGCCCATTTGCGAAGCGGACAAAATAGAAATTATTCACGCAGTCGGTGGCGGCTAATAACACTTGGAACAATTATGCAAGATTTATTACAGATCGGTTCACGCCAATTCCAGTCTCGTCTTTTAGTAGGCACAGGCAAATATAAAGATTTAAATGAAACAGATCAGGCCATTCAGGCCAGTGGTGCAGAAATTGTAACGGTTGCTATTCGCCGGGTGAATATTGGTCAGCATCCAGACCAACCGAACCTGCTTTCAGTGGTTCCACCAGAAAAATACACCATTTTACCAAATACTGCGGGCTGTTTTGACGCTAATAGCGCAGTACGCACCTGTATGCTAGCACGTGAACTGCTGGATGGTCATAACCTGGTAAAACTGGAAGTTCTGGGTGATGAAAAGACTCTTTATCCAAATATTACCGAAACTTTGAAAGCAGCGCGTACCCTGATTGATGACGGTTTTGAAATCATGGTCTATACCTCAGATGATCCGATCGTGGCACAAGAACTGGAAAGTATGGGCTGTGTAGCAATCATGCCTTTAGGTAGTCTGATCGGTTCAGGTCTGGGGATTCTGAATCCACACACGATTTCGATTATTAAAGAAAATGCCAAAGTGCCTGTGCTGGTTGATGCGGGTGTCGGTACTGCCAGTGATGCAGCGATTGCCATGGAACTCGGCTGTGACGGCGTACTGATGAATACTGCGATTGCTGCTGCACAAAATCCGGTCTTGATGGCCTCTGCGATGCGTAAGGCGGTTGAAGCGGGTCGTGAAGCATTCCTGGCCGGTCGTATGCCACGCAAACGCATGGCCAATGCCAGCTCACCTGAAACCGGTTATTTCTTTAAATAATAATCGAGGCTAGAGGCCCAAAAAATTATTTAAATCATGTCGATCTGTTCAGGAGTTTCCAGCAAACTCCTGGACTTTTAAATTTAGATACCCAATACCCCGGTCAACTTTGAAAATTAAATATTAAAAGTTCACGTCTTGGTTCGGATTAATTCGAATAGGAACTTCAAATCCATAGTTGAATTTATAAAAAAGCTTTAAAGTTCACCATAAATATCTATCCAATATTCAAAGAGATGACTTAACCTATTTTGCTAAACTTATCACTCAGCTTTGATCATCAATAAAATTATAAATAAAAGGAATTTAAACCGATGCTTTATCAGATCAAACTGCCTTTCCTATTTAGCACCCTGCTGTGTCTAGCATTTACACAAAGTGCTTGTGCGAAACCTCAGACAGGTAGTTCTCCTAAATCAAGCTATCAATCTTTTATTCCGAAAAACTGGAAAGTTCTAGAAAAAGCGCAAGGCGATTTAAATCAGGACGGTCAAGCAGATCTCGCGCTGATTATTGAAGATACTAATCCCGAAAACTTTGTTGCAAATGCAGGTGTAGGCAATCATGTTCTGAATACCAACAAACGAAAACTTTTGATTTTATTCAAGCAGGCAAATGGTTATCAGCTTGTAGCTAGTAATACTACTTTACCAACCGAAGGTGATGTAGAGTCGCCTTGCCTCACTGATCCACTTGGTGAATCCGAAGCCTTAAGCATTCAAAAAGGTGTACTTCGGGTTCATTTACATTACTGGCTAAGCTGTGGTTCATGGTATGTCACCAATTATACTTATACCTTTCGATACCAAGATAATGCTTTTAAATTGATTGGCTATGATGTAGATGATTTTCACCGTGCCTCGGGTGAGAGTACAGCACGAAGCATTAACTTTTTAACAGGCAAGCTAAAAACTACAACAGATGAAAATGAATTTTCAGAACAGACGCAACTTGCCAAAGTTCAATGGTCCACCTTAAAACACCGCTACGCACTGAAACTTGAACAGGTTCAATTTAATCAGCCACAAGAGTTCGAATAAAATTAAATATTACAAACTCTTTCAAACTGAGAATTACAGCTTAAAGTGCTTCTAAAATCCGAATCTTTACACTCGCAACCGCACCTTGAGCGGCTTTAGCATGTTGCTGCATATTTACACTATGCATGTGGGTTTCCAGATGCTGAATACTTTCCCATTTTTCAAACATCATGATTGAAAAAGGCACTTTGGTCTGTAATCGGCTCTCAATCTCTGGATGATCAATATAAACATCATAAAGATGACAGCCTGGCTCTTGTAATACCTGTGCGCGGATGTTGTTAAATGAATCCAGCACTGTTTTCATATCTTGTTCCGAATGACAGATGATTTCAGCAATAACGGTTAGCATGGTCATATCTCCTGATTAAGCAAAAATTTGAGTTAAATGTTCACGGTACTGTGCGATATACGCTTCAACTTCAGGGGCTTTAATTACATCATTCACAATAAATGTCGGTAAAGCCTGCATCCCCAAGAATTGGTTGGCTTTATGAAAAGGTAGGTAAACGCCGTCTACGCCCACGCCATGAAAAAACTGCTCGGTATCCGTAAACGCATCCATCGGTGCATTCCAGGTAAGAGATAACATATAGTTTTTATCGTGAATCAGGCCACCTGAGCCATATTTTTTTGAAGCATCTGAACGTGAGCGACCATCATTTGCATACAGGCTGCCATGCCCTTCGGTAAAAACATCATCAATATACTTTTTCACTGGCCACGGCGCACCCATCCACCAGCCTGGCATTTGGTAAATGACCGTATCTGCCCAAAGGTATTTTTCTACTTCTGCTTTTGCATCATATTCATTGTCAGCACGAGTTACCTGAACCTGATGCCCCAGCTTTGTTAATACTTCTTGAGCCAGTTCGGCCAAAGTATCATTTAACTGACCATTTGAGTGGGCAAAAGCTTTTGCGCCATTAATTAATAAAATATTTTTCATGGAAAGAACCTGAAACCAAAAATTTATGCAGGCACTATATAGACTCTGCTTATTGCTAAAAAGCAGTGATTTTGCAAATCATTATTGACTAAATATCAACAATTACTTTGGAAGCAATAAAAAAAGCGCCTTATGACGCTTTTTCAAAATTTTAGTATTAAGGAATCAAACCTTCATCACGCATTGCAATCTGTACAGACTGACGTTCTGCAACCTTATTACGGATATGAATAATATTTTTATATGGACTCAGATCATGTTCAATCTGGTTCGACCAGTTGGTGAGAACAAACAGGTAAGCATCTGCCGGACCGAAATTATCATCGACCAGATAATCATTGTCCGATTCACCAATCGCCTTATCGATATAACTCAATAAACGGTCAATTTCTGCATATGCTTTTTCTTTGGCTTCATCTGATAATTTTCCAGTGAAGAATACAGCATAAGCATCATGCAACTCTGAGTTGAGATAACCTAACCACTCCAGCACTTTGGCACGTCCCATGCCAGAAGGTGGAATCAGATCTTGTTTTGGATCGTGTTGAGCAAGAAACGGTAAAATTGCAACATTTTCTGTAAGAATTAAACCCGGATTAATTTCTAATGCTGGTACATAACCCTTCGGGTTAATTTCGTAATAATCTGCACCTTTTTCTGTTTTATGGGTTTTTAAGTCAACACGTTCCAAATCAAAATCGACATTAATTTCATTTAAAATAATATGAGCTGCCAAAGAGCACGCGCCTGGCGAATAGTAAAGCTTCATTTCTGATCCTTGTTATACACTTCTCAATGTTTTAAATCGCTTCTGACAAACTTTCAAGTGATCAAACCTGTAAATTGCAAAAAAGCGTAACTGTGATTCAGCACAGTTACATATTCAATATTGAGGAATTTACAGGTTTTTGCAAGTCAATCTTGTGTAGATTTTTATCTGTATCTGTTTAAGATACGCAGGTTCTCAAAATTTAGATGATATTTCGTGATTAACCTGAAAAAAGAAGAATGGTTTTCCAATATCCGGACTGATGTACTGGCAGGTTTGGTGGTTGGACTCGCCCTGATTCCTGAATCTATTGCCTTTTCTGCGATTGCCGGTGTCGATCCGCAAGTCGGCTTATATGCCTCTTTCTGTATTGCCGTGTCCATTGCCTTTTTCGGTGGTCGTCCTGCCATGATTTCTGCGGCTACAGGTGCAATGGCACTATTGATGATTACGCTGGTCAAGGATCATGGCCTGCAATACCTGCTTGCAGCCACGATTCTGACCGGAATCATTCAGGTGATTGCGGGCTTTTTTAAAGTTGCCAAGCTGATGCGTTTTGTGTCGCAGGCTGTGGTATATGGTTTCTTGAATGCCCTCGCGATCCTGATTTTTGTGGCACAAATCCCGGAAATTCACCGGATGGACAGTACGGCTTATCTGTTCATTTTAGTAGGTTTGGCAATTATCTATCTGTTTCCTTATATCCCGAAAATCGGTAAAGCGATTCCATCGCCTCTGATCTGTATCGTCGTACTGAGCGCACTTGCGTTAGTGCTTGGTGCAGATATGCGTACTGTGAGCGATCTGGGACAGTTTCCAGATACCTTGCCAGTCTTTCTTCTTCCAGAAATTCCACTGAATCTGGAAACTTTGCAGATTATCCTGCCTTATTCCTTTACTCTAGCCACTGTAGGTCTGCTTGAAAGTATGATGACGACTACAGTGATTGATGAAGTGACTGGAACTGAAGGTGACCGACATCAGGAATGTCGTGGTCAGGGTATGGCCAATATTGTCAGCGGTTTTATGGGCGGAATGGCCGGTTGTGCCATGATTGGCCAGTCGATTATCAATGTCTCATCAGGTGCTCGTACACGTTTATCGACATTAGTTGCTGGCGTATTTTTACTGTGTCTGGTGGTCTTCCTGAAAGACTGGCTGGCTTATATTCCTATGGCAGCACTGGTAGCTATTATGATTATGGTATCATTTACCACCTTCCAGTGGGGTGCAATCAAACAATTCGGCAAGCATCCGCTAGAATTTAATACCGTGATGATTGCTGTGATAATTGTCGTGCTTGCTACTCATAATCTGGCGCTCGGTGTATTTGTCGGTGTATTGCTCTCTGCTCTGTTCTTTATTAATAAGCTGGAAAGAACTGTACATGTCTCGACTTATTTGCATAAGCCTAATTCACGTAGCTATATAATTTCTGGACAGATCTTTTTCAGTAGTACAGAAAAGTTCTATCAATTCTTTGATTTTAAGGAAAGGCTGGATCATGTTGAGCTGGATCTGACGCATGCGCATGTCTGGGATGTGACTTCAGTAAATATGCTCAATAACGTCATCCAGAAGTTTAAAGCCCAAGGCATAGACGTGACTGTAATTGGTTTAAATGAAGCCAGTAGCACTTTGATCGATCGTTTTAGTACCTGATCAAGCTTGATCTATAAAAGAGCCAACTGGCTCTTTTATTTTGTCTGAGATCTCTGGCTCGATTTTTATGGAGAAATACCGAGAAAAGTTTGACTTGCACCGCTCAGGACTTAAAATACCGCATTCTGAATTTTTAGATTTGCCAAAATTATGTCGAACGATCAATTAGACCAGCAAGTCGTGGAGCTGGACAATTTAAGCGAGCACCGTGAAATTGTGACGTTTATGCGCCGCTCAGCGCCATTAAATACCTCTCAACGTACTGCGCTTGAACAATATGGTCACTTAATTTTGGAATATCCGGTAGGTGATTTGCGTCAGTATTTTGAACATCCTGAACGTCCGCTGACTGTAGAAATCGGTTTTGGCATGGGCCGCTCTCTGGTACTCATGGCTAAAGCGAATCCAGAGCGTAACTTTGTCGGAATTGAAGTACATGTACCGGGTATTGCGCAGTGCGTGTATGAAGCAGGTATGGCGGGCGTGACTAACTTACGTGTACTGGATGCTGATGCGATTCAGGTGCTTCGTGAAATGCCAGACAATAGCATTAACACCGTTCAGTTGTACTTCCCTGACCCATGGCAGAAAAAACGTCACTTTAAACGCCGTTTTGTATCTCATGACCGCATGCCATTGGTTGAGCAAAAGTTGGAACTTGGCGGTACTTTCCATGCTGCAACAGACTGGGAACCGTATGCTGAGTGGATGCTGGAAGTTCTGGAAGAACGTCCACGTTTAGAAAATCTGGCGGGTAAAGGCAACAGCTACCCTCGCCCTGAATGGCGTCCACAAACCAAGTTTGAGCGTCGCGGAATCGAAGCTGGCCACAAGATTAATGACTTTATCTTTAAGAAAATTTCTTAATATCTATAAGTCTAAAAAGCGCTGATTATTCAGCGCTTTTTTATTAGCTATGATGGTGTTCTAAAATCTGCTGACTGAGTAATTTATACACATCTGCCAAGTCTTGTCGTTCAGATTGCTCTAGCATCTGCTGATGCATATTCAGAATATTCTGATCACCACGCATCGCAGGTCCAGTCTGCCCCTGACGAGGATCATTTTTCGTCGCTTTATTGGCTGTTTCCAGAATCAATGGATAAAGCAGGCTAAAGTCTACCTGCTGTGCATCCACAATCTGCTTGGCCATGTCATAACAGTAGTTGCTAAAATTGCAGGCAAACACTGCAGCCAGATGTAAGCTCAAACGTTGGTCTGAACTATATTGATAAACTCGTTTGCTTAGGCTATTTGCTAAATGAGTTAAGATTTCTTGATCTTCTGGCTCAGACGCTTCAATAAATAAAGGCGTATTTTCCCAGTCAATTTCACGTTCCAGACTAAAGGTTTGCAATGGATAAAAGACGCCAGACTTTGCATGTACATCTGCTAGAACATTCAGGTGAGAACTGCCTGAAGTATGGACAATCAGCACATCTTGCAAGTAAAAATAGACTTGTCTGATGACCTCAGCAATTGATTGATCACTCACGGCAATGATCATCAAGTCTATATCCTGATTCAGATTTTCAGGTTGAGCGATGGCTTGCGCTTTAAATTGATCAGCCAGTTGCTGTGCTTTATCCAGAGTCCGGCTGTAGATCTGTACAATTTCATGTTGTGCTGACAATGCATGGGCAAGATGATAAGCCACACGCCCTGCCCCAATAATACTAATCCGCATTCATCAATATTCCTGAACCATTGCGCACAGCATGCCAATAAAAAAAGGATGAATCAATTCATCCTTTTGCTTTTAAATCAGTTTTAGAATTTTCGTAAGGTCAGAATCTGTTCACTGCGACCGAAAGGCCCGTGAATATCATGCAGCACACCGCTGGTGAGACCAATCCCATCTTCACCATACTGTTGCACCACTTCCAGCCCCAGCCATTCACCTTGCGGCAGACGGTACATATGAATCTGTAAATCTAGATTCGGGAATCCCCAGCCCGCATTCGGGTCCTGACGTGGCACAATGCCATTCGCGGTATCGACCATACCGAGTAAACGACTAAAATCTGTAGTCGGTCGTCCTTCTACCATATCCAATGAATTTCTGAGCCAGACAATGCCTTTGCCTGCACGATGATCAGGATGTGCACGGGTTTCAATACTTTGAATATAACCGCCCGGCCAGCAACTCATACCCTCCCAAACCGGTAAAAACTCAGGGCTTTCAATCGGAAAATCTTCGATACCTGCAATGGCCCGGCTATCCGAAGTCAGCATCCTCCAGGCACGAGCAACGATACAGGTTTTTCCATTGGCACACATTTCCGCCTCAATCAGTTCAATAGTTTTGCCAGGACGGATCATGCGTGTAGTAATAGAAAATTCACCAAATGCAATCAGCCCAAAAATATCCAGTCCAACCCGGCCAATGCGCATTTCTGATCTAGGCTGAAACTGTTCTAGTTCAACACATAGAATACCGGTTGCTGGCGCCATGTGCTGTTCATGAGGATTCCACGCACCTTGAGCATGAATATTGGAACGATAATAGGCAGTAGTACTGCCATCTGCATGCTGCTCGCGCTGGATCAAACTATAATATGCTGACATTCTTCTTAAACTTCCTTGATTATTCTCTTAAACTTTAAAATTCATATAAAGTATCATGATCTTTATTTTCTGAGTAAAAAACCATAATAATTCATGATTTGACTATAAATTTTGTGTTGTTTAAATCCGACTTTTGTTAAAAGTTCATTTGAATCTTCCGCTGAAATCAGAAAAAAGTCCTGCTGCAATCTGGCCAGCATATTTTCGCTTTGCTGCACACTAAGTCCGGTTTGCTGTGCCATTTTTTGCATTACCTTTAATTCATTCTCATCTTCTGGTTGCATCAGATCATAGGTCAATCCGATCCCGCCAGCTTTAAGGCTCTGATAGATAGCCTGAAAAAAATCAGATTTCTGAGGTTCAGGAATAAAATGGACGACTAAAATAGCGAGTGCAGCATCGAATGAATTTTGTTGATCCAGTTCCTGAGTGGTGCACTGTATAAACTGAACTCGTTGTTCAGCGCCAATAGAAGCCAGCTGCTTCCTTGCCTGCTCAAGCATTGCAGCGGAAGGATCAATCGCAGTAAATGTCCAGTTTGGATGCTGTTGCAATAAATAAGATAGTTCATAACCAGTTCCGCAACCCACAATCAGGATATGTGCATTTTCTGGAAGCTCAGTACTGAGTATGGCTTCAATCTGCTGATGCACCAGTTCATAGCCAGGAATCAGTTTACGGATATGATCATCATAACTTGCGACCACCACTTCACTGTGAAAGTTTTTTGCCATCTGTTTACTCTGATTTATATAGAAATAGATTTTTATCTATTTAAAGAAATTGCTAAATACATGACCTCAATTTGCAAGATGGATTCTTCTTCCATTGTGCAGGTGCTTCGTTACTTTGACTGGGCAAAGTAACCAAACCCCTCTGTTTCATTGATATGGCATCCTTGCCATACAATGAAACGGCGGCATCCATGCCGCCAGGTCATCTGATCAAATACTATTTAAACTTAGCTTTAATTAATTTAAGCAATCTCTTTTAAATTTAATTCTTCACGCATAAATTCACGCAACTTGAACTTCTGTGCCTTGCCTGAAGCTGTCATCGGGAAGTCATGGAAGAAACGCACATAACGCGGCACTTTGTTATGCGAGATATGCTCGGCACAATATTGGCGGATGGCTTCTTCGGTACATGGATCATTCTCATGCAGGATAATGCAGGCACAAAGCTCTTCACCATATTTATGGTCTGGCACGCCAATCACCTGCACATCCGACACCGCTGGATGGGTGTAAAGGAAATCTTCAATTTCTTTCGGGAACAGGTTTTCACCGCCGCGAATCACCACATCCTTGATACGACCCTTGATTTTGACAAAGCCTTCATCATCCATTTCCGCAATATCACCGGTATGCATCCAGCGTGCAGCATCAATCACTTCCTGAGTCTTGTCCTGATCTTCCCAATAACCGAGCATCACGGAATAACCACGCACACAGAGTTCACCTAATTGACCGCGCGGCACCACCTTGCCATTTTCATCGACAATTTTAACTTCCAAATGCGGATGGACACGGCCAACTGTACTCACACGACGTTCAACACTGTCTTCTGTTGAACTTTGGGCACTTACCGGTGCTGTTTCAGTCATGCCATAACAGATGGTAATTTCAGACATATGCATTCGCTCTATTACACGCTGCATAATTTCCTGTGGACACGGGCTACCCGCCATAATACCGGTACGCAGACTGGATAGATCAAATTCGTCAAACTGCTCATGTTCCAGCACGGCAATAAACATGGTCGGTACGCCATAAGCCGCAGTACATTTTTCCTGCTGAATGGCTTTCAAGGTTTCCAGCGGATTAAATACGGCAGATGGATAAATCATGGCTGAACCATGGGTAATACAGGCCAGATTGCCCATTACCATGCCAAAGCAGTGGAATAGTGGAACAGAAATACAGACACGGTCTTCCGGACTTAAGTGAATCGCCTCACCGACAAAGTAACCATTATTTAAAATATTGTTATGGGTCAGCATCGTACCCTTAGGATTCCCTGTGGTGCCTGACGTAAACTGGATATTGATAGTTTCATCGAACTGCAAATCAGTGGAGATCTGTTGCAGCTGTTCCAGCTCTTGAGCACTTGGTGTAGGCATTAAATCCTGAAAACGATGAATGCCAGTATGCTGCTGCTCATCAATTTTAATGACATGCTTTAAATGTGGGAGACGCTCTGCATTCAGTAATTTATTTTCAGCCTGTTTTAATTCAGGCGCAATTTTGGTCAGGATTTCCTGATAGTCCGTGGTTTTAAACTGCGATGCAATGACCAGTCCCTTACAGGACACTTTATTCAGGACATATTCCAGCTCATTGCTTTTATAGGCCGGATTCAGGTTAACCAGAATAATGCCTGCCTTGAAAGCTGCGAACTGGGTAATAGTCCATTCCACACAGTTCGGCGACCAGATCGCCAGACGGTCACCTTTTTGCATACCCAATTTCAGCAGCTGACAGGCAAAGGCATTGACCTGATCCTGTAGCTGCCGATAACTCAGGCGTATGTTCTGATGCATACTGACAACTGCATCGCGATCTGCATATTGTTCGCAAGCCTGATCAAATTTTTCACCAATCGTCATACCCAATAAAGGCTGGCTGCTGGTTCCATAGGCATAGCTTAACCGTACTTGTGTCATTGAATCGATCTCCTTGATTCTTTGTAATTCTGATTTTCAACTTTACTAATTGTTTTATGACCACGACGACCTTGTCTATGTGCCTGTTTTTGTGCGTCTATGCTGCTGAATTTCCCTCCTGTCGATGTACTGCGTTAACACAAAAATCGGCAATCTGTTTGACAAAGTGATCCTTGTAGTTCTGATCAAACATTACATTACGGGACGGATTTAAAGGTTCAATCACGACAAAGGTCATGGCACCCACCACGCCCAAAGCTGCCGTATTTAAATCTTCAAACTCGAACTCTCCATTCACCTTTCCTTCGGCCAGGATTTCCTTAATGCTTTGTTTAAGCAGCTGTTTACTGCGAAAACGCTCATGTTCCATTTCCGGATCAACCGGTTCAAACATAAGTGAATACGCCAACTGGGGGCTATTCATGGCACGTTTCACAAAAGTTGTAACAGATTTTTGCAATTTCAGTTTTGGCGACAAATCCGACCCGGCAATGGAAACAAGAATTCCAACTTCATGCTGAATCGCTGCCGACAAAACCTCAATCAAAATCTGGCTTTTGTTTTCAAAATATCGATATACCAGCCCTGTAGAAACGCCTGCGCGTTCTGCAATCGCCTGAATCGACGCCTCTTTAAAGCCCCCTTGAGTAATCAGTTCACGAGCAGACTGTAAAATCGACAAACGATTTTGTTCCATTCGTTCCTGCATCAGTGATGATCTTTTATAACTCATAATCTTATTCTCAACCAGATAAAATGAATTGTAAATCATTTTGTGAATATAGGTTCACTTTTTTAATTTTTCGTTGTATGTTAAAAAAACAAGCACAACAAAAATGCTTTTGGACACAACAAATATAATCTCAGGATGGATGAAGAATGAATTTACAAAGCTTAGATTTCGGTTTGGATGAAACTCTTATTGCGCTTCGTGATTCAGTGGCCGCATTTTGCGCCAAGGAAATTGCCCCAATTGCCCAGCAAGTTGACCGTGACAATGAATTCCCGGCTCACCTTTGGAAAAAATTTGGTGATATGGGCCTACTTGGTTTAACGGTCAGTGAAGAATATGGCGGTACCAATCTGGGGTATCTGGCCCATATTATTGCCATGCAAGAAATTTCCCGTGCTTCAGCATCCATTGGTTTGTCCTATGGCGCCCATTCTAACCTATGTGTAAACCAAATTAAGCGAAATGGTAATGAAGAACAAAAGCAGCGTTATCTGCCAAAACTGATTTCTGGTGAATATGTCGGTGCATTAGCAATGTCTGAGCCGAATGCCGGATCAGATGTGGTCAGCATGAAACTGAAAGCTGAAGATAAAGGTGATCATTATCTACTCAACGGTTCCAAGATGTGGATCACCAACGGCGGCGATGCTGATGTACTTGTGGTCTATGCCAAAACCGATTTACAAGCTGGCGCCAAAGGCATGACCGCCTTCCTGGTTGAGAAAAATATGCCAGGTTTTAGTCACGGCACTCATTTAGACAAACTGGGTATGCGTGGTTCCAATACTTATCCCCTGTTTTTTGACAATGTCGAAGTTCCTAAAGAAAACGTCCTTGGCGGTGTCGGCAATGGGACTAAAGTGCTGATGAGCGGTCTGGACTATGAACGTGCGGTTCTCAGTGCTGGTCCATTGGGCATTATGGATGCCTGCATGGATACCGTGATTCCTTATATTCATGACCGCAAACAGTTTGGTCAGGCACTCGGTGAATTCCAGTTGATGCAAGGCAAAATTGCTGACATGTACTCTACCTGGCTGGCATGTAAGGCGCTGGTGTATGCCGTTGGTGCTGAATGTGACAAGGCTGATCATAGCCGTAGCCTGCGTAAAGATGCTGCCAGTGCCATTTTATATGCCGCTGAAAAAGCTACATGGATGGCGGGTGAAACCATTCAGACCCTAGGTGGGAACGGTTATATCAACGAATTTGCTGCAGGCCGTTTGTGGCGCGATGCCAAACTCTATGAAATTGGCGCCGGAACTTCCGAAATCCGCCGTATGCTAATTGGCCGTGAGCTCTTCAACGAAACAGCCTAAACATTAACACTTAGAATAAGACAAGGATGTTCGTCATGAATCAGTTACAGAGCAAAATCAATATACGTAGTGAAGAGTTTAAGACCAACCAGGCTGCCATGCTGCAACTGGTGGATGACCTTAAACAGAAAGTAGAAAAAATTGCCTTGGGTGGCGGAGAAACTGCCCGTCAGAAACATCTGGATCGCGGCAAATTACTGCCGCGTGAACGGATTAATCATTTAATTGATCCAGGCACAGCTTTTTTGGAAATCGGTCAACTGGCTGCCTATCAGGTTTATCAGGATGATGTTCCTGCAGCAGGTGTGGTCGCAGGTGTAGGTCAGGTCAATGGTGTGACCTGCATGATCGTGGCCAATGATGCCACAGTCAAAGGCGGGACTTATTATCCCCTTACGGTGAAAAAGCATTTACGTGCCCAGGAAATTGCCGAACAGAATCATTTGCCATGTATTTATCTGGTGGATTCTGGCGGTGCTTATTTACCTTTACAGGATGAAGTATTTCCGGATCGTGATCACTTCGGCCGTATCTTTTACAATCAGGCACGTATGTCGAGTCTGGGTATTGCCCAGATTGCAGTGGTAATGGGTAGCTGTACGGCAGGTGGTGCTTATGTGCCAGCGATGTCAGATGAAACCATTATTGTGCGTAATCAAGGCACGATTTTCCTCGGCGGCCCTCCTCTGGTGAAAGCGGCAACCGGTGAAGTGGTTTCTAGTGAAGACTTAGGTGGTGGTGATGTACATACCCGTTTATCTGGGGTTGCCGATCATCTGGCAGAAAATGATGAACACGCAATTGCCATTGCCCGCAACATTGTGGCGAACCTGAATAAAAAGCCAAATAAAACTGCAGATGAAATTGAAGCACCGCGTTTTGACAGTTCAGAGCTGTATGGCATTGTGCCAAGCGATGCACGTAAACCGTTTGATATCCGTGAAGTGATTGCGCGTATTGTCGACGGTTCACGCTTTGACGAATTCAAGGCACGCTTTGGGACTACCCTGGTCACTGGCTTTGCCAAGCTCTATGGAATGCCAGTTGGAATTATTGCCAACAATGGAATTTTATTCTCTGAGTCTGCACAAAAAGGCGCGCATTTTATTGAACTATGTACCCAGCGCAATATTCCGCTGATCTTCCTGCAAAACATCACCGGCTTTATGGTGGGTCGTCAGTATGAAAATGAAGGTATTGCTAAAAATGGTGCCAAGCTGGTGATGGCCGTCGCGACAGCCAATGTGCCTAAACTGACTCTGGTGATTGGCGGTTCTTTTGGTGCCGGTAACTATGGCATGTGTGGCCGTGCTTACTCGCCACGCTTTATGTGGACCTGGCCAAACTCGCGTATTTCAGTGATGGGCGGTGAACAGGCCTCTAGCGTATTGTCGACTTTGAAACGCGATCAGATTGAGCAAAAAGGTGGAACCTGGTCAGCTGAAGAAGAAGACCAGTTTAAACAGCCAATTCGTGACCAATATGAACGCCAAGGCCATCCTTATTATGCTTCTGCGCGTTTATGGGATGACGGTGTCATTGATCCAGCGCAATCGCGTGAAGTCCTGGCCCTAAGTCTGGCTGCAGCGATGAATGCACCAATCCAGCCAACCAAATTCGGCGTGTTCCGCATGTAAGAGGTGACAAAAATGGACTATCAATTTTTACAGCTCGAACAGCAGAATCAGGTGGCAACGGTCTGGATTAACCGGGCTGAACTGCATAATGCGTTTAATACCCAGGTCATTGAAGAGCTACATGCCTGTTTCCAGTCTTTAAATCAGCGTGATGATGTACGTGTAGTGATTCTGGCAGGCCGAGGTAAAAGCTTTTCTGCGGGTGCGGATCTGAACTGGATGAAAAAGGCCGGTCAGGCCTCACAGGCAGACAATGAAGCCGATGCTCTCAAACTGGCAAAAATGCTGCAAAGTCTGGCGACCTTGAAACAGCCAACGATTGCCCGTGTCCATGGTATTGCTTTTGGCGGCGGTATGGGTCTGGCAGCCGCTTGTGATATCTGTATCGCCAGCACTGATGCCAAGTTTGCAACGTCTGAAGTACGTTTAGGATTAGCCCCTTCGACCATTAGTCCGTATGTAATTCGTGCGATTGGCGCCCGTCAGGCGTCACGTTATTTCCTGACTGCTGAGCGAATCTCAGCTGAACAGGCGAAAACCATTGGTCTGGCACATGAAGTGACTGCACCAGAACAGCTCGACAGCAAAATTGATGAGATTGTGGAAGCGCTCTTACTCGGTGGACCAGCAGCGCAAAACGCCTCAAAACAGCTGATTCAACTGGTCGATCAACAGGTCCTGACTGAAGATCTGCTGTTTAAAACCGCACAGCATATTGCCCATGTTCGCCAGGGAGATGAGGCGAAAAATGGACTGAATGCATTTTTAAACAAACAAAGCCCGGCCTGGATTAAGACCACGGCATAACAACAAGAAGGATCGTAGGATGTTTGAAAAGATTTTAATTGCCAATCGTGGTGAAATTGCCTGCCGTGTGATTCGTACAGCGAAAAAGTTAGGGATTGCCACCGTTGCCGTATATTCCGATGCCGATGCACAGGCACAGCATGTCAAACTGGCAGATGAAGCCATCCATATTGGTGAATCGCCTGCTGCACAAAGTTATTTACAGATTGAACGTATTATTCAGGCAGCAAAAACTACCGGTGCTCAGGCCATTCATCCAGGTTATGGTTTCCTGTCTGAAAATGACCAGTTTGCCCTGGCCTGTCAGGATAACAACATTGTCTTTATTGGTCCGCCAGTGGATGCGATCTTAGCAATGGGTCTGAAAGCGACCTCTAAAGCCTTAATGGAAAAAGCTGGTGTACCTTTAACCCCCGGCTATCATGGTACCAATCAGGATGCCGATTTCTTGAAACAACAAGCTGACAGTATTGGCTATCCAGTACTGATCAAGGCTAGTGCTGGCGGTGGCGGTAAAGGCATGCGACTGGTCGAGCGTAGTGAAGATTTCCTGAGTTCACTCGCTTCCTGTAAAAGCGAAGCACGTTCCAGCTTCGGCAATGAAGATGTGCTGATTGAACGCTATGTCGTGCAGCCACGCCATATTGAAGTTCAGGTCTTTGGTGATACACATGGCAATTATGTGCATCTGTTTGAACGTGATTGCTCCGTGCAGCGTCGTCACCAGAAAGTTCTGGAAGAAGCACCTGCACCTAAAATGCCAGAAGACAAACTTGAGGCGATGCGCCAAGCCGCAATTGATGCTGCACGTGCTGTAAATTATGTCGGTGCCGGTACAGTCGAGTTCATCGTTGAGCAAGACGGTACTGCTTACTTCATGGAAATGAACACCCGTCTGCAGGTTGAGCATCCAGTCACTGAAATGATCACCGGTCAGGATCTGGTGGAATGGCAGTTACGTGTAGCGTTCGGTGAACCTTTACCGAAACAGCAGCATGAATTACAGATACACGGTCATGCACTGGAAGCCCGTGTTTATGCCGAAGAACCAGAAAAAGGTTTTATTCCTGCCATCGGTCAGATCAGCTATTTGCACTATCCAGAACAAAATGACAGCGTGCGTGTGGATAGTGGCATTGTCGAAGGTGATGAAATCAGCACCTATTATGATCCGATGATTGCCAAACTGATTGTTTGGGGCAAAAACCGTGAAGCTGCTTTAACCCAGATGCATCATGCCTTGGGTCAGTTTCATGTCGATGGTCTTGGCAATAACATCGCTTTTCTTGATCGCTTAGTATTATGTGATTCATTTAAAAATGCCCATCTCGATACTGGCCTGATTCAACGTGAAGAAGAGTTCCTACTCAAACCATCTGCTGATATCAGTGCAGAATTAGTGGTCACTGCAGCCTTGGTTGAACTGTTATCGCGTCTGGCTCAAAACCCGACTAGCAATAATCCCGTCTGGCAGCAAAAGGCATTTTGGCGTCTGAATCAGCAAAATAACTACACAATTAAATTACAATGTAATGACGTTTTACGTGTGGTGAGCTTTAAAGCGCTAGAAAATAGTTTCCTGGCAAATTATGAAGGCCAGACACTTACCATCCAGGGTGAGCTGCTTGATCAACACCTACTCCAGTTAAATCTTGCGGGTCAGCAGCAGAAACTGGCATTTAGCCAGACTGAGCATGGCATTACCCTGTTCCAGAATGGTCAAAGCTACAAGTTCAATTATTTGAAAAATGACTTTAATAACCAGGATGAACAAGGGACTGAAAATAACTTGACTGCGCCAATGCCTGGCGTGATTACTCAGGTTCTGGTCGCGGCAAATGACAAAGTGAAAAAAGACGATGTACTGCTGACCTTGGAAGCAATGAAGATCGAATATACCATTCGCGCTCCGCATGATGGCATTATCGCAAACTCATACTTCCAGAAAGGTGATCAGGTTAAAGCCGGTGATGAACTGGTTGAGTTTCAGCCTCTAGCGGAGGAAGTTGCATGACAGATTTCGTTAAAATCGTAGAAGTCGGGCCACGCGATGGCCTGCAAAACGAAAAAACACCTTTAACACTAGATGACCGTAAAAATCTGATTCTGGACCTGATGAAAACAGGTTTGCAGGCGATTGAGGTCGGCTCCTGTGTTTCAGCCAAATGGGTTCCACAGATGGCAGATAGCGATACGCTATTTGCCAGCTTGCCTAAAGATCCGAATATCCAGTTCAGTTTGCTGACGCCAAACATGAAAGGTTTTGAATCAGCGCTGGCTGTGGATTGTAAAGAAGTTGCGGTATTTACCGCAGCTTCTGAAAGCTTTACCCACAAGAATATCAACTGCTCGATTGATGAAAGCTTTGAGAAGTTTGCAGATGTGATGGCAGCTGCCAAAGCAAATGATGTCAAGGTGCGTGGCTATGTCTCTTGTATGGTGGACTGCCCTTATGAAGGTGCAATTGATCCGAAGCAGGTCGTCAAAGTTACACAGCGTCTACTAGACATGGGCTGCTATGAAGTGTCATTAGGTGAAACCATTGGTACGGCAACTCCGGATCGCGTGAAGAACGTCTGGGATGCCTGTCTTTCAGAAATTGATAGTAAAGTGCTAGCCGGTCATTTTCATAATACCTATGGCATGGCCATCGCTAATATTTACCAGTCATTGCTGCAAGGGATTCGGGTATTTGACTCCTCTATTGCCGGTCTCGGTGGCTGTCCTTATGCCAAAGGTGCTTCCGGCAATGTTTCAACTGAAGACCTGTATTACCTGCTCTCCAAGATGGGCTTTGAAACCGGTATTCAACTGGATGCTTTGATGCAGGCCAGCCGTAATATCAGCGAGGTATTACAACGCAATAATCCATCCAATTATGCCAATGCCTATTGGCAAAAAGCCTGTGCTTAAAAACTTGAAATAGCCGGACACTCTATAAGTCCTCATGGATAGAAATCAGCAGATCTTTAGATGAAAGAGATCTGCAAGAGAAGAATAAATCGAGGTAAAAATGTCAAATAAAGTGTATGACAGTGCAAAAGCCGCTTTAGACGGCGTGGTTCAGAATGGACATACCTTGGCGGTAGGCGGTTTTGGTCTATGTGGTATTCCAGAAGCCCTAATTGCAGCTTTAAAGGAAACTGGTGCCAAAAATCTGACCTGTATTTCTAATAATGCCGGTGTGGATGGCTTTGGCTTGGGGCTATTGCTGGAAACCAAACAGATTAAAAAGATGATCTCTTCCTATGTGGGCGAGAATAAGGAATTTGAACGCCAATACTTAAGCGGTGAACTTGAAGTTGAACTGACCCCGCAAGGAACTTTAGCTGAAAAATTACGTGCTGGTGGTGCAGGTATTCCCGCTTTCTATACCGCGACTGGTGTCGGTACCGTTATTGCTGAAGGTAAAGATGTCCGCGAGTTCAATGGCAAGTCTTATATTCTGGAAGAATCCTTAACTGCTGATGTGGCTTTGGTTAAAGCCTATAAGGCCGATAAAGCCGGCAACCTGATTTTCCGTAAAACTGCCCAGAACTTCAATCCGGTCTGTGCCATGGCTGGTAAAGTGACCATTGCTGAAGTTGAAGAAATTGTCGAGATCGGTGCCCTTGATCCAGATGAAATTCATCTTCCCGGCATTTATGTGAACCGGATTGTACTGAATACCCAACCGGAAAAACGGATTGAACAGATGACTTTAAAGGCGGAGGCTTGATCATGGCTTGGACACGTAATGAAATGGCGCAGCGCGCCGCACAGGAACTTGAAGATGGTTTCTATGTCAATCTAGGTATTGGTCTGCCAACCTTAGTCGCAAATTATATTCCAGAGAATATTAATGTCTGGCTTCAGTCTGAGAATGGTCTGCTGGGTATTGGAGAATTTCCAACGGCCGATACTGTGGATGCAGACCTGATCAATGCTGGCAAACAGACGGTAACTGCCCGCAAAGGTGCTTCTTTCTTTTCCAGTGCTGACTCCTTTGCCATGATCCGTGGCGGTCATGTCAATATCGCCATTCTGGGGGCTATGGAAGTCTCAGAAAATGGTGATCTAGCCAACTGGATGATTCCAGGCAAGAAAGTCAAAGGCATGGGTGGTGCCATGGATCTGGTCGCAGGTGTGCAAAAAGTTGTGGTGCTGATGGAACACTGCGCTAAAGATGGTACGCCTAAAATTGTCTCACAATGTAGTCTTCCGCTTACTGGCCAGGCCGTAGTGAACCGGATTATTACTGACTTAGGTGTATTGGATGTCACACCTGAAGGTATTCAACTTGTAGAACTGGCACCCGATGTCAGTTTTGATGAAATTCAGAAAGTCACCGGCGTACCTTTACTCCGTAAAGCAGCCTGATTTTTCCCAGCCCTTAAAATGAAAAATTTTAAGGGTTTCTTTTTGGCTGAAGAAAGCCGCTTCTTAATAACAAATGCAGAATAAATGGATTTTAATCATGCAAACTCAACAAAATATCTTGCAGCGCTTTGCCATGCGCGTCAGCGACTGGTCTGAAAAATGGTTTCCGGACTCTTATATCTTTGCCCTACTCGGTGTCATCATCGTTGCGATTGCCGCGATTGGCATTGGTGCGCCGGCACAAGACGTCGCGATTTCATTTGGTGACGGATTCTGGAGTCTGATTCCCTTTACCTTACAGATGTGCATGTTGATCGTGGTCGGTTATGTAGTTTCAGTTTCCAAACCGATGCAATTACTGATTCAGAAAATGGCGCGCATTCCCCATTCCGGACGTGGAGCCATCGTTCTTGTCGCCACAGTTAGTCTACTGATTTCCCTGATTAACTGGGCGATGAGTACGGTTCTAACCGCACTTCTGGTGATTGCGCTAGCGCAGCGTAAAGAACTGAATATGGATTACCGTGCGGCTGCCGCAGCAGCGATTATCGGGATGGGCGCAACCTGGGCACTGGGTATCAGCTCTTCAGCAGCGCAATTACAAGCCAACAAATCCAGTCTACCAGAACCACTTTATAATCTGACTGGTGTGATTCCATTTACTGAAACGATTTTCCTGCCGCAATCCATGATCATGACAGCAGTCTTGATTATTGCTTCGATTGCCATTGCCTACTGGTCTGCGCCCAAAGGCAATCATATTAAAACTATTGATCACTTCCCGATCCAGATTGAAGAAGAAAAGACTGAAACCGTGACCCATAAACGGCCGGGTGACTGGCTTGAAAACTCGCCAATCTTAAGTATTCTGATTGTGGTTCTGGGTCTGGTCTGGATGTTTAACGAGTTTTCCAAAAGTAATCCTATTCTGGCAATCTCCAGCTTAAACACCTATAACTTTATCTTTCTGATTTTGGGTGTAGCTTTACATGGTACACCACGTAATTTTCTCAATGCTGTGTCCAAAGCTGTGCCGGCCATTTCAGGGGTGCTGATCCAGTTTCCGCTTTATGGCAGCATCGCCTTTATGATGACCAATGCCCTGAATTCTGCTGACCTGTCCCTATCGCACTATATCGCCGAGTTCTTCGTTTCGATTGCCTCGCAGGAAACCTTTGCAGTGGTGATGGGAATTTATTCAGCGATTCTAGGCTTCTTCATTCCTTCTGGTGGAGGAAAATGGATTATTGAAGCGCCTTATGTGATGCAGGCTGCACATGACCTGAAAGTGCATCTGGGCTGGTCTGTCCAGATTTACAATGCGGCCGAAGCCTTGCCCAATCTGATCAATCCTTTCTTTATGCTCCCTATGCTGGGTATCTTAAAATTAAAAGCCAAAGATGTGATTGGTTTTACAGTGACCCAACTGGTCTTTCATCTTCCATTGGTACTATTCTTGCTCTGGTTCCTAGGAAGAACCCTGACTTATACCCCACCTGTCTTCTCTTAATTCATAACAAATAAAAAAGGACGAATCATTCGTCCTTTTTTATGATGAAAGAATTATTTAGCTGGCTTTCTTTTCAACTACGCCTTCATTATCTACAGTATGTACACGACCATCTTCGGTACTCATAACTTCAAAAGTTACACGACGATTTTGATACTGACCGTTCGAGGTTGCATTCGGTTGAGCAGGCTGATTCGCCGCCATACCTACAGGTTGTAATTGTGCCGGATTCACCCCTTTCTGTACCAGATAATTCACAATGGCTTGAGCACGTTTTAAAGATAGCTCCTGATTTTGAGTGCTGCTGCCTTCCGTATCAGTATGGCCTATTACGGTTAGACGTACATCTTTGGCATATTGCAATAAAGCTGCGGTCTGATCCAGCAAGCTTTTATTCACTTCAGGAATTTCTGTAGAACCTGTCGCAAAATGAATAAGTTGCAGGTTTAAGGCAGTTGCAACATCCAATGCCTCAATATTCTCCATCTGAAGTTCGTCTAAAGCTTTTTTAGCCTCGGTATTGGCTGTATTGATCGCCTCATCCATATCCACTGGTTTTTGGGTCACGACTTCTACATTTTTAGCTAAGCCACGAATTTGACCTGCCAAACGCTGTGCATCTGCACTGTTCGCTGCCTGCACAGACACCTGATTACCTGCCCAAGTCAAAGTCACATTTGACATGCCTTGCAGCAGTTTTAGTACTGAAGGAATCGTATCCTGATCAATAAATTCTGAGTGGTAATTTTCATTGGCTACTGCACCACAGCCAATACTGTAATTAAAGATCTGCTTAATTTCATTTTGCAGAATTTGCATATATTTCGGATCATTCATCTGTACCTGACAGTTGACGATTTCACCCTGACTACCGGTGCTGATTTTGAGAATTGCAGGGTTTGTTGCAGCAGCTTCGCTTACCGCCTGAGCATTTCGTAATTCATCCGGATCATCATCACGCAGGCATCCACGGAAGAAGAATAAGATAATCGCAGCAATAATCACGAGGAGAATAAAAGGCCAGAACACCACTGCCTTTTTCTCTTCAGTCAGTACTGGTTCTGCTTCCGGTTCGGAAGCCAAACCCGGTGCGCGGTTCAGATTTTGTCCCGCCAGCGGAGATACGCCTAAAGATGCCAGTATAGAACCAGCCCAGACTGGTAATGCTCGTTGAATCGAATCTGCATGGGTATCTAGCAAATGGCCTACTGCTTCAGCAGTGGGTGCACCAGCCTCTGCCTGCAAGAAGTTCATGGTTGGAACAATTGCCCGGTTCAGGGTCTGTTCAATTTCATCTTGAGGTGCAGTTGAATCTAACTGAGCCAGGAATTGTTGTTTTAGGGTCGGATTATTATTAAATAATTCATCAATCTTGGGATTAAGTTGCTGACCCAGACTTTCAATCCAGGCCGGTCTTGCACGAAGAATACTTAACAATACAGGATAGAATTGGGCTAAGGCCTGATCCTTGGCAAATAGATGTTCTGTTTCACCTTGCAGCACAATGGCGGTCACATCACTCTTTAAACGTTCAATTAAATCTGTATTCATCAAGATCACCATTATTCTGATTTATAATGTTTAATATTTAATCAGTGTAGCGACCCACCCTCTTTGGAATGTTAATAATTGTACTGATATCATAAAGTTTCACTGTTTATGTAGGGCTAACTTTTCTAGTATTTTATTTAAGATATAAAAAAGTCAGCCGAAGCTGACTTTTTGTAAACGCGAAATGTAAGTGTTATGCAGCAATAAAAGTTTGCAGCACTTTACCTTTCACTTTTTGATTGAGCAGTGGTGTATTTTTACCTTGAGAAACGATCGTTTCTTTGCTTAATGTCCACTCCTGTTCTGGATCAACCAGTACCCAGCCTGCTTCCGCTTTCCAATGCTCAAACATACTGGCGACTTTCGCAGGAGCAACTGTGACTTTCTCCACCCATTCCAACGGCGTAAAGAAGCCTTCATTCACTAGTTGGATACCGAACGGTACGTAGGTATCAAACGCGGTAAAGCCAGGCTGTGTTTCCGCAAAGGGTGCCATTTTGGCAGAGCTGCTCAGGGGTTCATGATGGGTACAGATCGCATCAATCACACCAGATTTTACGCCCTGACGCAGTAATTCTTTGTCAGATTCAGAACGTAATGGTGGACGTACGTGTGCAAGAGAGTTAAAGCCATCAATCAGATGGTCAGTCAGATGCAATTGGTGCATAGCGACATCACAAGTTACTGGCAAGCCTTTTTCTTTAGCAATACGAATCAGTTCTACTGATGCACCACAAGATAACAAGCCAAAATGAGCACGTACTTTAGTTGCTTCAATCATGAGCAGGTATTTGGCAATGGCCACAGTTTCAGCTAGCGATGGAATCATTGGCAAGCCTTGGCGTGAAGCAATAAAGCCTTCATGCACACAGCCATCTTTGGCAATTTGCGGCTCTTCTGCATAGAACACTACAGTCAGGTCCAATCCTGCTGCATATTCAAGTGTACGCAATACCACATCATCATTGGCAAACGGCGCACTGGCATTAGAAACCGCAGTACAACCGCCTTTTTTTAAACCAGCCATATTGGCCGGTTGCTGACCTTGCAAACCTTGGGTTTGCGCACCGATCACCTGTAAATAAATACCGCCATCCAGCATGGCTTTTTCAACCAGACCATGAATCAGCGCACCATTATCCTGCACAATCGGTTTGGAATCTGGCGGGGTAAAGACATGCAGAATACCGTTTTCACGTGCAGCCTTACCTTCAGACTTTAAAGTTCCGTGTTGCTGCTGGCCCGGTTCTCGTAAACGTGCACACAGGTCCACCATGGTTGGCATCAGCCATTTGCCCTGTCCATCAATGGTTTCAGAGACGTTAGCAGTCTCTGCAACACGTTTACCATTTTCCACATAAACCGTTTCGACTGAATCAGTGTTTTGGATTGGGTCAAGAACACGGACATTTTCAATTTTTACAATAGACATGACTTATTCCTTATACCGCAATCGCTTCAATCAAACCCTGTTCCTGTAACTGCCCCTGCATTGCAAGAGCCAGTACCGCCATACGTACTGCAATCCCGTTAGTAACCTGTTTCAGAATCACGGATTGCGGACCGTCTGCAATACTGGAATCAATTTCCACACCACGGTTCATTGGTCCTGGATGCATCACGATACAATCCGGCTTGGCCATGGCGAGACGTTCTTTATTCAGGCCATACATTTTGTAGAATTCAGCCTGAGAAGACAGCGCTGGCGAATCAATACGCTCGTTTTGAATACGCAAGGTAATGATCACATCACAGTCTTTGATGCCATCTTCCATATTATTGAACAGGCGTACATCTTCACTGTAATCATCAAAACCGTATGGCAGCAATGTATTCGGTGCAATCACGCGAATATCTTTACAGCCTAAGGTTTGCAGTGCCGCTACATCTGAACGTGCTACACGCGAATGCTTGATATCGCCAATAATAGCAATCGACATATCTTCGAATTTTTTATTGGTCTCGCGGCGAATGGTCAGCATATCCAGCATCGCTTGAGTTGGATGGGCATGACGGCCATCCCCTGCATTAATAATGGCGACATTTGGACAGACATCTTTGGCAATAAAGTGTGCTGCACCTGAAGATGAATGACGTACCACGAAAATATCTGCCGCCATAGCCTCAAGATTCCACAAGGTATCACGTAAAGTTTCACCTTTAGAGGTACTTGAACGGGCAATATCGATATTCAGCACGTTGGCAGACAGACGTTTGGCCGCTGCCTCAAAAGTAGTACGCGTTCGGGTAGAATTTTCAAAAAATAGGTTCATCACCGTTTTGCCTTCGAGCAAATTATTGGTGATCAGCTGATTTTGGTCATTAAAAAAGGACAACGCAGTGTCCAGTATTTTTGTAAGAGTTTCTTTAGAAAGACCTTCGATGGTCAGGAAATGTTTAAGATTACCTGCTTTGTTGAGTTGAATCTGGCTCGGTGTATGCAATGCCGCCAAGTGCATGAGAGATTCCTTATACGTTAAGTCAACGTATTATACAGAGATTAGCGAATCTTTATAGTTGATAAAGAGCTCGGTTGTACAAAAACCATCTCGGTAATAAGAATGGAAATTGAAATTCCCATGTATTTTTTCAATAAGATAATTTAACCTGTCTATCTATATGCTTGTTTTTTCATTTAAACATGAGTGCTTCAGTCTGGAGCATCCACACTCAATCCCCCAATTAGCGCAATGCGCCAATATAATGATGTGAAACCTGTGCGCGATAGATATCTTCTTCACTTGGTTCCACAGAAATCAGTTCCTTTTCCGCCTGTTCTTCAGCCTGCAGTTCTGAAAATGACGATAAATCCAGAGTGGTTTTTAAACGATTGACCAGATGTAATAACTCAGGATCTTCAGTCTGCTCTGCCAGCCCAATCACATGCTTTGCATAGTGGATATTTTCTGCAAGATACATGGCATCAATTACTCGCCCAGTCACTCGTCTTAAACGTGCATAGATCAAGGTAGCGATTGAAAATGCCTCATTCCTGCGTAATTGAAGATCCAACATCTAAGCCCCTCCGAAATAATAATTAAGAATAAAGATGAAGCTGTAATGATTCCCCTCAGCATTACAGCTTCATTGATATTAGATAGAGCAATAAACGTACCAAAATTAATAAATAAGTTATGTGAGTTATAAATTGATATGAATAAAAATTGATCCACCCCGAGCAATAGTTAGGTCAGCGTCTTTTTTGTTTTAGATTCACTCCTCGTCTAGCTAGTCAATTCTTAGTTTCGATCACTTAACATGAATGACCAAATTTTAGCTTTTACTTTTTAAAGTAATGCTGATGCCATGAGGTGTATATAAACGACCCTGTATCAGATCCATCACATCATTAACCCGATTATTTATCTTTCTAAATTACACATACAACATGGCCGCAATTGAAGATCTAGATTGCGAATTAGTTTAATACCCATTACATATCCATCTGTAAAATAAAAGTTTTATTCAAAATATTTTCATTCTTGGTATTTTGTAATTTTACATCTCTCGTCAATTTTTAGTTTACTTTTTAAGTCAACATTTAGCGCTTTTTAGGATGAGTAAAACTAGGCTGTATATGCTCGAATTTAAAAAATTTCCAAAGCTTTAACAGGCAAAATACGCTAAACTGAGCGCAGTTTTTTATTTATTCTTTTCCGGTCTCTCTATTTTATGAATACCTCTTCACGTTTAAGCAATTATTGGGTCACCTGTGCCGATGGTCTGGAAACCTTATTAGAAGAAGAAATCAAAGGTTTAGGTGTTCAGGATATTGAACGTTTCCCAGGTCGTCTGACCTTCAAAGGTACGCTTGAAAATGCTTACCGCATCTGTATGTGGTCTCGTCTGGCTTCTCGTGTCCTGATGCCAATTCACACGCATGAAATCGAATTCTCCCACGATGCGCGTGATGTTGCAGAAGAGCTTTATGAAGGTGCGATGAGCTTCGACTGGTCACTGATTTTTGCACCACAAAGCACCTTCGCAATTCGTCTGCACGTTGAACGTGATATTAAGGTTAATACCCAGTTTGCGACCCTTCGTGCCAAAGATGGCGTCGTCGATTCCTTTATGGAAGCTGTGGGCAAGCGTCCAAGTATTGATACCAAACAGCCAGAAATCACCATGTACATTCTGGCCGGTAAAAAAGAACATACTTATTGTTTAGACTTATCCGGTGATTCCCTGCATAAACGTGGCTATCGCCGCTTTATGACTGAAGCACCAATCAAGGAAAATCTGGCGGCTGCGATCCTGCAAAAAGGCGGCCTGAAAGACATCAACCCGGATATTGTGGTTGATCCAATGTGTGGTTCAGGGACGTTTATCATTGAATCACTGATGATTCTGACTGATCGTGCCCCAGGTCTGGTGCGTCGTTTCGGATTTAATGGCTGGAATGGTCATGACCATGAATTATGGATGGGGATTAAAGCTGAAGCGGCTGAACGTCATAAAGCTGCGCTAGAAAACCCATTACCCAAATTCTATGCCTTTGATGCCGACTGGGAAGCGGTAAAAGCCACTAAACAGAACATTATTGCGGCAGGTTTTGAATCTGCGCTTGATCAGATCAAGATCGAAGAGCGTACTTTAAATGACTGGCCAGATTTCCAGGCGGAAGGCAAAAAAGTCTTCTTCGTCACCAACCCGCCGTACGGTGAGCGTCTGGGCGATAAGGCATCTAACCGTGCCTTGTATCTGGGTTTGTCTAATCTGCTGCAAAAGAATTTCCCGAATCAAAAAGCCGCAGTCATTGCTGCTCAGGTGGAACAGGCCGATGTCTTGGCGTTCAATGATCCACAAATTCTGCGTTTGATGAACGGTAAACTGCCGATCTATATCCGTTTCGGTACGGTAAAACCGGCAGCAGTCACACGTCCTTTCCTGGAAAGCTGGCAGCCGCAACAATTCGAGCCGATTGAAGGTGCGATGGAATTTGCTAACCGTCTGACCAAGAATATGCAAACCCTGAAAAAATGGGCGGTAAAAGAAAATATTCACTGCCTGCGTTTGTATGATGCCGACCTGCCGGACTTTAATGTAGCAGTTGATCTATACGGCGAACGTCTGCATGTTCAGGAATATGCACCACCGAAAAAAATCGATCCTGAAAAAGCAAAAAAACGTTTTAACCTGGCTCTACAGGCAATTCGTGCCGTGACCGGTTTGGGCCGTGATGCGATCTTTATCAAGACGCGTGCCCGTCAGGAAGGTAAAAACCAGTACACCAAACAAAGTACAGCGTCTAAACGTTTTATCGTCCAGGAAGGCCAAGCCAAGATTCTGGTCAACCTGACCGACTATCTGGATACCGGTTTGTTCCTGGATCACCGTCAGATACGTTTGCGTATTGCCAAAGAAGCCAAAGGCAAGCACTTCCTGAATCTGTACAGCTATACCTCTACCGCGAGCTTACATGCAGCTTTAGGCGGTGCAGCGAGTACCACCAGTGTCGATTTGTCTAATACTTATTTGAACTGGTCAAAAGAGAACTTTGTTCTAAACGGCCTGACTGTAGACCATGCCGATCAACAACATCAATTCTTTGCATCTGACTGTTTTGAATGGCTGAAAGAAGGTCATGAACAATATGACCTGATCTTTATCGATCCACCGACATTCTCTAACTCGAAAAAATTCTACGGGACTTTCGACATTCAGCGTGACCACGTCTCTTTATTGAAACGTGCCATGAACCGTTTAACCACTGACGGTACGTTGTATTTCTCGAACAACTACCGTGGTTTCGAAATGGATGAAATGATTGAAGGTTTATATGACGTGGAAGAAATCACGCATGAAACCATTGGTCCAGACTTCAAGCGTAACCAGAAAATTCACCGTGCCTGGAAAATTACTCATCCAAAAATGTAAGGTGTGAATATAAGATAAAGAAAAACCCAGCCTAGGCTGGGTTTTTTTGTTGCGAGGAGAACTTCTATTAGCTGAGTTTCATTTTTTCAAAGACCAGCTCGCCACTTTCACCACGAACGACGATGGTATCACCAGGGCCAAACTCACCTGCCAGGATGCTTTGTGCCAAACCATTTTCAATACGTTGCTGGATCGCACGTTTTAATGGACGCGCACCATACAACGGATCGAAACCAGCTTCGATTAACTGATCGAAAGCACTGTCATCCACAGACAGACGCATATCGCGTTCTGCCAGACGTTGACGCAAGCGGTTCAACTGGATATCGGCAATACCACGGATCTGGTCTTTTTCCAGTGCATGGAACACCACTAGCTCATCAATACGGTTGATAAACTCTGGACGGAAATGTTCCGATACCGCATTCATCACCACTGTACGGACTTCTTCACGAGTTGCTTTATCGCCCAGTTCACGGACATCCTGTGAACCCAGGTTCGAAGTCATCACAATCACGGTATTTTTAAAGTCCACCACACGACCTTGCGAGTCAGTCAAACGACCATCATCTAGCACTTGCAGCAGAATGTTAAATACATCCGGATGCGCTTTTTCGACCTCATCGAATAACACCACGCTATATGGTTTACGGCGCACCGCTTCAGTCAGCACACCACCTTCTTCATAACCGACATAGCCCGGAGGTGCACCGACCAAGCGGCTCACCGAATGTTTTTCCATAAATTCGGACATGTCGATTCGGATCATGGCATCGTCACTGTCGAACAGGAAGTTCGCCAAAGCTTTAGTCAATTCTGTTTTACCCACACCTGTTGGGCCTAAGAACAGGAATGAACCACTTGGACGGTTAGGATCGGACAAGCCAGCACGTGAACGGCGCACAGCATTAGATACAGCCACTACGGCTTCTTCCTGACCAACAACACGGTTATGCAGGAATTCTTCCATATGCAGCAGTTTATCACGCTCACCTTGCAGCATTTTCGCCACAGGAATACCGGTCGCAGCACTGACTACTTCAGCGATCTCATTGTCAGTGACTTTGTCACGTAACAGTTTTGGTGCTTCACTTTCTTCAGCCGCTTCAATACGTTCCAACTGTTTTTGCAGTTCAGGAATCACACCGTATTGATAACGTGCTGCTTCAGCCAGATCACCTTCACGCTGGGCTTTTTCCAGCGCAATGCGAGCCTGATCCAGTTTCACCTGAATATCTTTGTTGCCTGCTACCAGCGCTTTATCGGCACGCCAGATTTCTTCCAGCTCGCTGTACTCTTTCTCTACAGTGGCAATCTGCTCTTCCAGATGTTTCACTTCGCCTTGTGCACCAGAGTCTGCATCTTTTTTCACCGCTTCAAGCTGCATCTTCAGCTGAATCAGACGACGTTCGAGTTTATCCAGCGCTTCAGGTTTAGAATCCAGCTCCATTTTGATACGAGATGCTGCTTCATCAATCAGGTCAATGGCTTTATCCGGCAATTGACGATCTGTGATGTAACGATGCGACATTTTCGCCGCAGCAATGATTGCAGAATCCAGAATCTGCACACCATGGTGAGTTGCATAACGATCTTTCAGACCACGCAGAATCGCAATGGTATCTTCCACGCTTGGTTCATCCACCAGCACTTTCTGGAAACGACGCTCTAAAGCTGCATCTTTTTCAATGTACTGACGATATTCATCCAGAGTCGTTGCACCGACACAGCGTAGTTCACCGCGCGCTAATGCAGGTTTCAGCATGTTACCCGCATCCATGGCGCCATCGCCTTTACCGGCACCGACCAATGTATGCAGCTCGTCAATGAACAGGATGATTTCGCCTTCATGTTTAGCCAGATCTTTCAGAACGGCTTTCAGACGTTCTTCGAACTCACCACGATATTTGGCACCTGCCAGCAATGAACCTAAGTCCAGTGATAATACACGTTTGCCTTTCAAGCCTTCAGGAACTTCACCGTTAACAATACGTTGTGCCAGACCTTCGACAATCGCAGTTTTACCGACACCTGGCTCACCGATCAGTACCGGGTTGTTTTTGGTACGGCGTGACAGCACCTGAATTGTACGACGGATTTCATCATCACGACCAATCACCGGGTCCAGTTTGCCAGCCATGGCACGTTCAGTTAAATCAATCGTATATTTATTCAGTGAGTCCCGTTGATCTTCATGATTATTGCTCATGACTTTTTCATCGCCTCGAATTTGATTAATGACCTGTCGTAAAGTTTCTGTTTTTACGCCAACACTATTTAATAAGGTTTTGGTGGCACCCGTTTCTGCAAGTGCCAGTAATACCCAGTCTGTAGACAGGAACTCATCTCCTGCTTTCTGTGCATAACTGTCCGCAAGATGCAGAGCTTTGGCTGCTTCCTGACTGATGTTGATATCGGCAGAGGGATTACCGAGCGTAGCTACATTATTTAGCGCAGTTTGTACTTTGCTTTGCAGGTCACGCAGGTTCGCTCCTGCCTGTTGCAGCAAGCTCACATTCGATGCTTCTTCCATCAAGGTGGACAAGATGTGAATCCCTTCAATGGCAGCATGATCCTTGCTCATTGCCAGAGATTGCGCATCGGAAAGGGTTTGCTGTAAGCGATTGGTAAATTTCTCAAAACGCATTCTTGTTATTCCTCACAACAAATTTTCTACTTGATGGATATATGGGTGCTGGAAATAAAATTTCAAATAATTTTTTATATATTTTTCAAAAATTTAATTAAATAAAAGACAGAGTTATCAGTATTAATATTGGTATTCAATGAAAATATTTCAAGTGAGCGAAAGTAGAATTTTTAAAGTGAAGATCAATAATGAATATCTGATTTAATTTACTCTGCTATTTTTCGGATGGGTAGAAAATAGAGAAAGACCTTTAGTGCGGTTGCAAGCGTCCTAGTAATCGCAATACTGCACTCAAACCATGTTCTGTTTGCATCAAGGATCTTGGTATTTGCTGATCCAAAAGCTTGTTAGGTGAATTGATAAACTGGCGCATCCAGCTCAAGTCTCCACCATTCAGACCAAATAACGCTTGATAGATATTGATTAAAGTTATCGCTCTTTTACCTGCGCTAGTATCTGGTTCTAATTCTTTTTGATTTATGATTGACGATAATTCTGCTTCAGATAGATCCAGAACTAATGCAAGCTCGGATTCTTGCAATTGCAACTGTTCAGCTAAGTTGAATATAGCTTTGGCTAATACTTGGGATTTAGAAATATCCGTTTCATTATTCATTTTTATTAAATCCTATTGATGAATCTTGTTTTGATTATGCTGCCTTTATCCTTTTCTTGCTATGTTGTTTATCATCAAATTTACTCATCAAATTAAAAGCACCCTCGCTTAGAGGGTGTTTTAGAATGGTAATATCGTGATTATGGTGCCGGATTGGGCTGCTGACGGTGAATGGCTTCAATGCCCTGCAAGACTTCTTCAGACAGATTCACGTCAAACGCCTGAATGTTTTCTTTGAGCTGATCCAAGTTGGTCGCACCAATAATAGTACTGGTCACGAAGAACTGCTGTTTAATGAAAGCCAGTGACAACTGGGTTAAGGTCAGGCCATGCTGCTCAGCCAGTTGTGCATACTGCTCGACGGCCCACTCGCTTTCCGGATTGCTATAACGGCTAAAACGTGAAAATAAAGTCACACGTGCATTGGCTGGACGTGCACCATTGCGAAATTTACCAGTCAGATAACCGAATGCCAGTGGAGAATAAGCCAGCAAACCTATACCTTCGTATTTGGCAATTTCCGACATACCAATTTCATAAGTCCGATTCAGCAAGCTATACGGATTTTGCACGCTAACAAATTTAGAAAGTCCCAATTTCTCTGCCAGATGCAGGAACTTCATGGTGCCCCAAGGTGTTTCATTGGACAGGCCAATATAACGGATACGACCTTTCTTAATTTCGTCATGCAAAGCAGTCAGGGTTTCTTCCAGATTCGTTACGGCACGATCATCTGCAGCTTCTGCATTGCCATAACCCAGCTTGCCAAAGAAATTGGTTGCGCGCTGAGGCCAGTGCAATTGGTACAGGTCGATATAATCAGTTTGCAAACGTGACAATGAATTATCAATTGCTGATGCAATCTCATCTGCCACAAACCGGGTCTGACCATCACGGATATGGCTCCCACCTTGTGACGGACCCGCAATTTTCGAAGCTAAAAACAGTTTGTCACGTCCACCCCGTGAGGCAATCCAGTTACCAATAATGCGTTCAGTTACCCCTTGCGTTTCCGGCTTGGGTGGCACCGGATACATTTCTGCGGTATCCCAGAAATATAAACCTTGATCCAAAGCATAGTCTAATTGCTGAAAAGCCTCTTCCTGAGTATTCTGCTCACCAAAAGTCATGGTGCCCAAACAGATTTCTGGCAATAAAATCCCAGTATCCGCCAATGGTCTGAATTGCATAAAAATGTCCTTTAAGTTTATCTGTTATTTATCAAGAGCAAGTGTGCTATAGCCTATCGGAATTATAAGACGGACTTAAATCATCTTTTCTAACAAGCTTGTGCCAATTTGTTATGTTCTGAATCAGGCTGAAATTTTTAAACAGGAATAAAAAAAGCAAACCCGAAGATTTGCTTTTTATCGTGCTTTTGGCTTATTCGTCTTCGAACTCGCCAGCACCCACTGCTTCAGGTTCTTCCAGCGATGCATCAAAAATCAGAATCGCCTTACCATCGGTTTCAATCATGCCCTGTTCTTCTAGAGTTTTTAGAACACGACCGACCATTTCACGTGAACACCCAACAATACGGCCAATTTCCTGACGGGTAATACGGATCTGACGACCATTTGGCAAGATCATCGCTTCTGGCTGAGATGACAGGTCAATCAGACAACGTGCAATACGACCAGACACATCGATAAATGCCAGGTCAGTCACTTTACGTGTGGTATTTTTCAGACGGCGAACCAGCTGGGCAAAAACTGCATAGCTAAGGTCTGGATATTGTTTGCTAATTTCATGAAAGTTTTCATAGGTAATTTCAGCAATTTCACAGACATCACGAGTACGCACTTCTGCAGTACGCTGTGGATTTGCTTCGAAAAGACCCATTTCCCCAAAGAAGTCTCCCGCATTTAAATAAGCTACCACAATCTCACGTTCATCATCTTCACGAAGAATGATAGACACAGACCCCTTCAGAATTAAATACAGAGATTTAGATTCTGATCCTGCATCCACGATCGTGGTACGTTTTGGATAGCGATTGATATATGCACGTTTTAATAACGCCTTCACTGATTCAGGTAGTTGCCCCGGCGAAAGTGCGTCTGTGCTTAATTGTGAAAAGTTTGAAGTCATGCTTACAGTTCCGAATATGGATAATTTATAGATCGCACAAGACCTAATGTGAACTTGTCACACAGTGGGATTGAAATTCCTTATCAACCCAATTTATGTTAGTGTACAGTTACTTCGTAAATTTATAGCTTTTTTTAGGTAGTTGCAATGCAAACGAGTGTTCATTGGCTAGAGAATGTTGCTTTTGAAGCAAAAACTCAAAGTGGTCACAGTATCATCATGGATGGTTCACCTGAATATGGCGGTGAAAACCGTGGTCCTCGCCCAATGGAACTGATTTTGACCGGTCTGGGTGGTTGTGCTTCTTTTGACATTGTGACGATTTTAAAGAAAGCACGTCAGGAGATTACTGATGTACGCTGTGAATTAAAAGCAGAACGTGCCGATACAATTCCTGCGGTATTTACCAAAATCCATCTACACTTTGTGGTCAGCGGTAAGGGCATCAAAGAGAAACAGGTCGCTAAAGCCGTAGAGCTTTCTGCTGAGAAATACTGCTCTGCCAGCAAAATGCTGTCTGATGGTGGTGTCGAAATCACCCACGATTTTGAAATTGTAGAAGTGGAATGATCCGCTAATTTCATTAAAAAAGCAGTCTTCGTGGCTGCTTTTTTTACGTCATTTTTTGAGTGAAATACTGCTGGCCATCTTCAAAAATCACCAGATTTTCAGGCAGTCTTAAAGCCCCAAGATGATGAGCATACTCAGCCTGTTGCTGTCGGTCACGATAACGCCTGCCCACTGAATAGTCGACACAGAATACATTCTGCTGCTGTCCAAACCATTGCAGAGCATCAATATGCTTAAACAGACCGGATTTTTCTTCGGTGGTTTTAAAGTTTCTCCAATAATGGCCAATCACCACAGGTATCCTATCTGTATAACGCTCCCACCATGGCAAACGGTCAATCATACGCCAGCGCCCCCCTGCATAGACTGGACGTTGTGCAATTTTTTCTGCGCCTGAGCTTAAGGTACGAATCGGATTTTGCATCTGGTCGCGTAACTCTTTTTCAGCGATATATTTTAATAAGGGAATACTGGCTGCTGGATCCTTGAATTGTCCTTGATATTGCTGCTGTTCACTCTGGATATATTCATCAAAGCCCAAAGTCTGCAACTCAAGCTCATTTTTCAGAACAAAATGATTATAAGCCTGTCTGATTGAATTAAAAGGAACAGATTTCAATTGTTGAATTGCCTGCGTATCCCAGCAAGCATGCACAATTCTTAAATGGGGTGCATCTAGAGCCAAAGGCAGGCTGTTTAGAAATTCTAGAATCCATGCACGATCCTGAATTGAAGCCTGAACTGAATCAAAAGTTTTGAGATCATCCTGATGCGGTGAACCAAAAAACCAGCCATTACCTTCCCGTAGCGTATCGGTTAACAAGTTGATTTCATGATTACCCAGAATGCATTGCGCATTGCCATTTTCTATTAAGGTTTTAACCTGTCTGATGACAGCGATACTGTCTGGTCCACGATCACACAGATCTCCGACAAAAATCAGTTTACGCTGTTCAGGATGACGACCTTGCAGATCGTAGCCCAATACTTTTAATAATTGATGTAGCGCATCAATCTCACCATGAATATCGCCAACAATATCCACCGGACCATCAAAAGTCTGCTGTATGAATATCTGATTACTCATGGCTCTACCCTACCCAGGTCAATAAAACCTTTTTTTAATATAGCGCTTATACTTTAAATCAATATAACAAGTTCAGAATTATTTTTTAATCATTTTGATTATTCAATCAAATAACGATAGATCAGAAACTTAACTGAAATCTCATTTCTTCATTTCTTATCTAAATGTATATCTAAAAACAATAAAAAACCGGCGCCTAAGCACCGGTTTTATTCACTTTACGAGCTTTAAAGCTAGTACAGCCTGATTAAGCGTTTAGTGATTCAATGATTTGGTTCAATGTAGCACTTGGACGCATTACAGCATTTACTTTTGCAGGATCAACTGCATAGTAACCACCGATATCTACAGATTGGCCTTGAACTGCATTCAATTCGCTCACGATCTTCTCTTCATTTTCAGCAAGAGATTGAGCGATCGGTGCAAATTTCGCTTTCAATTCTGCATCTTCGTCTTGCGCTACAAGTTCTTCAGCCCAGAATTTAGCCAGGTAGAAGTGGCTGCCACGGTTGTCTAGCTCGCCAGTACGACGTGATGGAGACTTGTCATTGTCAAGCAATTTACCAGTCGCAGCATCCAGTGTTTTCGCAAGCAGTTTCGCACGTGCATTGTTTTCTTTAATGCCCATTTCTTCCAGAGAAACAGCCAATGCCAAGAACTCACCTAGAGAATCCCAACGTAAGTGGTTTTCTTCTACCAATTGTTGTACGTGTTTAGGTGCAGAACCACCAGCACCAGTTTCGTACATACCGCCACCTGCCATTAGAGGCACGATAGACAGCATTTTCGCAGAAGTACCAAGCTCCATGATTGGGAACAGGTCAGTCAGGTAGTCACGCAGGATGTTACCTGTTACTGAAATGGTATCTAGGCCACGAGCAACACGTTCAAGTGTATAACGCATCGCACGTACCTGAGACATGATTTGGATGTCCAAGCCTTCAGTATCGTGATCTTTCAGGTAAGTTTGAACTTTTTTGATCAGTTCGTTTTCGTGTGGACGGTACGGGTCAAGCCAGAAGATTGCTGGCATGCCAGAGTTACGTGCACGAGTTACAGCCAGTTTCACCCAGTCGCGGATCGGTGCGTCTTTCACCTGGCACATACGCCAGATATCACCTTCTTCCACGTTTTGAGACATCAACACTTCACCAGTTTCAAGGTCAGTGATGTTCGCAACACCCGCTTCTGGAATTTCGAAAGTCTTGTCGTGAGAACCGTATTCTTCAGCTTTTTGAGCCATCAGACCAACGTTAGGAACTGTACCCATAGTACGTGGGTCGAAGTTACCATTCCATTTACAGAAGTTGATCATTTCCTGATAAATACGTGCGAATGTAGATTCAGGCATAACTGCTTTACAGTCGTAAGGTTTACCGTCAGCACCCCACATTTTACCGCCAGTACGGATCATTGCAGGCATAGAAGCATCTACAATCACGTCGTTTGGAGAATGGAAGTTAGTAATACCTTTTGCAGAATCAACCATCGCAAGTGCTGGACGGTGTTCTTGACATGCATGAAGATCTTCAATGATTTCTTCACGTAAAGAAGTCGGTAAAGATTCGATTTTTTCGTAAAGACCAGCCATACCGTTGTTTACGTTAATGCCGAGCTCGTCGAATAATTTACCGTGTTTCTCAAACGCATCTTTGTAGTAAATACGCACACAGTGACCGAATACGATCGGGTGTGATACTTTCATCATGGTCGCTTTAACGTGTAAAGAGAACAGGATGCCAGCTTCTTTACAATCTTCTAATTCTTTTTCATAGAAGTCGCAAAGGGCTTTTTTGCTCATGAACATTGAGTCGATGATTTCGCCGTCTTGAAGCGCAACTTTTGGCTTAAGAACGATAGTTTCACCAGACTTGGTGATCAGTTCCATTTTCACATTACGTGCACGGTCTAAAGTCATAGACTTTTCGCCATGGTAGAAGTCGCCTTCTTGCATGTGAGAAACGTGAGTTTGTGACCAAGGTTTCCATTCACCCATAGAATGTGGGTGTTTTTTCGCGTAGTTTTTCACTGCTGTCGGCGCACGACGGTCAGAGTTACCTTCACGAAGTACTGGGTTCACTGCTGAACCTAGGCACTTGCTATAACGCGCTTTAATTGCTTTTTCTTCTTCAGTAGTCGGGTTTTCCGGATAATCAGGCAGTGCATAGCCCTTAGACTGAAGTTCTTTAATGCATGACATCAACTGAGCAACAGACGCACTAATATTAGGGAGTTTAATGATATTAGTATCTGGGTCCTGAGTAAGACGACCTAATTCTGCCAGGTTATCTGAAACTTTCTGCTCATCGCTTAGATAGTCTGCGAATTCTGCAAGTACGCGTGCGGCTACAGAGATGTCTGTCTTAACAATCTCAACGCCCGCCGGCTTAGTAAAGGTCTCAATGATCGGCAGTAGAGAGTAAGTCGCCAATAATGGCGCCTCGTCGGTCAGTGTGTAAATGATTGTTGACTTTCCACCAGCCATATATAGCCCCTTGCTTTGGATTGAGTTTCTGATCATCAGGCTTTTGGCCTAATTTCAGCGAACCGGTTACTTAAATAAACTTTGAAAGTAGTGGTGCTGGTTGCACCTCAGTCAAAGGAATATCAATACATATTCAACTTTGCCTGAAAAATTCGTAAAAATTGTCAGCGTGATTCACCGACAGCAGTATTCTACGTGAAAATGAACCTTTTTTCGAATCGGCACATTGCCAAACCATGCGATTTGTGCATTAGAAGGTTAATTTGCAGATTTTGCTTAATTTTACCAAAAATTATAATTTAATCATTATAATTCAATTACTTAAATTAAAAATCAGACAAATTCACCTATAAACTTAATGTGTGCTTAATTCGGTTTTTTGCCATCAATTTTTATCTACATGTTGGGTATCATGAAAATAAATTATCAATGGCCGTAATTTCCATAAGTATGGGTTAAAAAGCGAATTGAAACAGATCTGCTATTCCCTATCGAAATTTATGATCTGCACCTGATAAATTGATAGTTAATCCTAAAGGCTTAAGACAACCTAAATAATAGTCACCTTTCTACTCTTTCTTCAGTTTAAATTATGTGCATTTTTTTAATTACCTTTACAAACACTGGAAATGTATCGACCGTAATTCAAATAAAAAAAATGGTTCTATTGGTTTAATAGGCTTTAGATAATGCCAGTATGTTGGTTTAATTAATAAGAATCTTCTAATTAAATTTGGGTAGAATGCTGATTAATTTACAATAAGGACTTATTTTATGCTGAATTATTTAGTTAGTTTTTCGGTGGTGTTTCAAAAAGTATGCTGACATTAAATGAAGCCATTATTGATGTAAAAAAAGGTTAAGTCGAAAGCTTTAAAATGGTTTTCAATCTTTTTTGAAAAATTACAACTCCTTCTAAAACCGCGC